>JAEWMV010000203.1 GCA_023393045.1 Bacillota bacterium
CGTCGCACAAGGGCAGCATGTCCGCCGCCGTGGCGACGAGCGTGTTTTCATAAATATAAATGCCGGGCTTGGCCGTGCCCGTCACGACGTCTATGGCTTCCCCGTCGCGGCCGATGGAGGTGAGCGCGAGCGTCATGCCCGCGTCCCGAAGCTCGTGGATGATGCGGTTTAACACCGTCGTCTTCCCGGCGTTCTTGGACATGCCGATGATGGAAAGCGAGCGATAGCCGCGTATGTGCTCGGCAAGCATGGCTTTTATTTGCCCAGCAGGCGCAGGGCCGCGCCCGCGACCTCGTCCGCCGTGAAGCCCAGCTCCTCAAAGAGCCGCCCCGCAGGCGCGGACGCGCCGAAGTGGTCGATGCCGATGACAACGCCTTCCGGTCCCACGTAGCGGTGCCAGCCGAAGGTACTGCCCGCCTCCACCGCCACGCGGCAGCGCATTTCGGGCGGAAGCACTTCGTCCTGATACTCCTTGGGCTGCCTGCGGAAGAGGTCCATGCAGGGCATGGACACGAGCCGCGCCGTGATGCCGCGCACGCTTAGCATATCCGCCGCCTTGTAGATGAGCTCCACCTCGGAGCCTGAGGCGATGAGTATCACGTCGGGCTTTTTGTCATGCGCGTCGCGCAGGATATACCCGCCGCGAAGCGCGCCCTCATTGGTTTCCTTATACTGCGGCATGTTCTGGCGGGAGAGGGCGAGCACGCTCGGCTCCTTCGCCTGAAGCGCCGCGAGATAAGCGTAATTCGTCTCCTTTTGATCCGCGGGGCGGAACACCAGCACGTCCGGCGTGGCGCGAAGCGCCGCAAGCTGCTCGACGGGCTGGTGCGTAGGGCCGTCCTCGCCCACGCCGATGCTGTCGTGCGTGAGGATGTAGAGCACGGGCAGCTTCATGAGGGCGGAAAGGCGCAGCGCGGGCTTCACATAGTCCGCGAACACAAAAAACGTGGCGCAAAACGCGCGCAGGCCGCCGTAGAGCGCGATGCCGTTGGCGACGGCCGCCATCGCAAGCTCGCGCACGCCGAAGTGGATATTGCAGCCTTCGGGCGTTTCGGGGGAGAAATAGGGCGAGCCTTTCAGCTCCGTGTTGTTGGAGGGGGCGAGGTCGGCGCTGCCGCCGAAGAGGTCGGGCATTTTAGAGAAGAGCGCATTGAGCGCCGCACCCGAGCAGACGCGCGTCGCCATGGGTGCGTCCGCCGATACGGAAAGGAGCGCGTCGACGGCTTCCTTGGGCACGTCCCCCGCGCGAAAAGCGTCCAGCTGCCCTGCGAGTTCGGGGTATTGCGCGCGGTAGCGCGCGTAGAGTTCGTCATACTTACGGTGTTCTGCGGCGCCCAGCTGCGCGAGCGCCTCGTAATGGGCGTACACGTCCCGGGGTATTTCAAAGGGGGCGTACTCCCATTTGAGCCGCGCCTTCATGTCCGCCACGCACTCCTCGCCCAGCGGCGCGCCGTGCGCGCCGTGGCTGCCCTCCTTGAGCGTGCCGCGCGCGATTTCGGTTTTTATGATGATGAGACTGGGCCTTTCCGTTTCAAGCTTGGCCTCCTCTATGGCAAGGCCGATTGCGGCGATGTCCTCGCCGTCCTCCACCGTGTTGACCTGCCAGCCCAGCGCCCTGTAGCGCGCGGCGACGTCCTCGGTGAAGGCGAGGCCCGTGTCCCCCTCGATGGTGATGTGGTTGCTGTCGTAGAGCGCAATGAGTTTGTCCAGCTTAAGCGTGCCGGCTAAGCTCGCCGCCTCATTGGTGATGCCCTCCATCATGCATCCGTCGCTCATGAGCACGAACGTGTGGTTGTCGACGACGGGGAAGTCTTCTCTATTGAATATTGCCGCAAGGTGCGCCTCCGCCATCGCCATGCCCACCGCCATCGCGAAGCCCTGCCCGAGCGGGCCGGTGGTCGCTTCCACGCCAATGGTGTGGCCATATTCCGGATGGCCGGGCGTAAGGCTGCCGTACTGGCGGAATTCCTTTAAATCCTCTGTCGTGAGGCCGTATCCGTAAAGATGCAGCAGCGCGTATTCGAGCATGGATGCGTGGCCGGAGGAGAGCACGAACCTGTCCCTTCCCGCCCAGCCGGGCGCTTTGGGATCGTGGCGCATGACGCTCCATAGCGCGTACGCTGCGGGCGCGATGCCGATGGGCATGCCGGGGTGGCCGCTTTTGGCCTTTTGCACCGCGTCCGCCGCGAGCACCCGTATCGCGCTTACCGCCTTTTGTTCGATGGGTCGCATGGATATTACCTCCGGTTTGCATTATTTCATACCATAGGGTATTATAGCATATCGCCACATGAAAGGAACGGCCAATATGCATTATTTCGCTTTCATCAACACCCCCATAGGCCGCCTGACGGCCCTTGAAAAGGACGGCGCGCTGGTCTTCCTCGGCCTTGAAAAAACGCCGCGGGAAGGGGCGCTCGAAAAGGAAACGCCGCTGCTCGCCGACCTTCGCGCACAGCTTGGCGAATACTTCGCGGGCGCGCGCAAAAACTTCGACATACCGCTTGCGCCCGAGGGCGGCACGCCGTGGCAGAGGAAATGCTGGGAAGGGCTTCTGGATATCCCCTACGGCGAAACGCGCACCTACGGCTATCTTGCGTCCTTCGCCGGAAACGCATGCGCGGCGCGCGCGGCGGGCGGCGCATGCCACGCGAACCCCATACTGATCCTCATCCCGTGCCACCGCGTCATCGGCAAAAACGGCTCGCTCACGGGTTTCGGCGCAGGCATGGACGCCAAGGAGAGGCTCCTTGCGCTTGAAAAAGCGGGTTTAAGTTGACATTGGCGCCACATTGTGGATATCCGTCCAGCTTGCCACATATAAGAAAATGCGCTACAATAAAATTTACTACGGAATCATCTATCATCTTAAGGAGGTAAGCGAATGCCGGGAGTCATTACGACGGCACTGGGCAGAATCAGCATCCCGGACGATATCATAGCGACCATCGCGGGCTATGCCGCGACGGAGAACTACGGCATCGTCGGGATGAGCGCGAAAACCGCCGGGGACCAGTTCTGGCAGATCGTCGGCGGGGACAATCAGAAGCGCGGCGTCAAAATCACAACGCTCGGCGAGGACGAAATCGATATCGACCTCTATGTGACGCTGATTTACGGCGCATCGCTGCCTGCCGTGGCGCAAAACGCCATAGGCAACGTACGCTACCGCGTGGAGGAGCTGACGGGCTTGAAGGTCAAGAACGTCAACGTCCATGTGGAGGGCGTGCGCGCATAGCAAATCGAAGTGGACGCGCGGGCACCCGCCCCGCGTTCCGGGAGGTAAAAGAGTTGGAAAAAACGACCATCGGCGGGGCCATGCTCAAGGATATGCTCCTTACGGGCACGGCGCTGCTGGATAAAAGCAGGGCGCAGATCGACTCGCTCAACGTGTTCCCCGTGCCCGACGGGGACACGGGCTCCAATATGTTGATGACCATGCAAAGCGCGGTGCGCGAGATCAAGGAAGTCAAGAGCGACGCGGTGGCGGACATCGCGGCCGCGGCGGCGCTGGGCTCGCTCAAGGGCGCGCGCGGCAACTCCGGCGTCATCCTCTCGCAGATATTCCGCGGCTTTTCAAAGGCGCTTGCGGGCAAGCAGGAGATGGACGGCGCGGCGCTCTCGCTCGCGCTCACAATGGGGACCGAGGCCGCCTACAAGGCGGTAATGAAGCCGAGGGAGGGCACCATACTCACCGTGTCGCGCATGATGGCGGAAGCCGTCGCCGCCGCGGGCGCGGCGGGCGCAAACGTGTATAAGCTCGTGGACGTGATGATGGAGAGCGGCGAGGCCGCGCTTCGGCGCACGCCGGAGCTTTTGCCCGTATTGAGGGAAGCGGGCGTCGTCGATTCGGGCGGCAAGGGCCTTTTGACGATACTTCGCGGCTTCAAGATGGTGATGGACGGCGAGGAGGTCGATGATTACATCGAGGAAGAATCCTCCGCGCAGACGGCGTTTTCCGAGGAAGGCGCGGACATCGAGGGACTTGACGAAATCGAATTCGGTTATTGTACGGAATTTTTCATCATCCATTTGGACGATACCTTTTGCGAAGCCGATCTCGACAAGTTCCGTGAAAAGCTCATGAAGATAGGCGATTCCGTAGTCGTCGCCAACGACGAGGGCTTTATCAAGGTGCATGTGCACTCCAATTATCCTGGCAAGATCATCCAGCTTGCGCTCCGTCTTGGCGAGGTGGACAAAATCAAAATCGAAAACATGCGCGAGCAGAACCGAGAGCTGCTCGAGAACCTCAGAAAGAACGAGAAGGAGAACGCGGTGGTCGCGGTGAGCGCGGGTCCCGGGCTTGAGGAAGTGTTCCGCGCGCTGGGCGTTTCCGGCATCATCCCCGGCGGGCAGACCATGAACCCGAGCATAGAGAGCATCGGCCGCGCCATCAGGAAGGCCAACGCGCGAAACGTCTTCGTTCTCCCCAACAATCCCAACATCCTGCTCGCGGCCAAGCAGGCGGCGCAGCTTTCCGAACGCAACGTCAAGGTCATCCCCACCAAAACGATGGTGGAGGGCATCTCCGCCGCGCTCGCCTTCAGCGAGGACGTGTCCGCAAACGACAATGCCGGGCAGATGGAAGACGCCATGGAAAACGTGCTCTCCGGCAGCGTCACCTATGCCGTGCGTTCCACCCAGGTGAACGGCAACAAGATCGCCGAGGGGGACATCATCGGCCTCTTTGGGGGCGACATCACCCAGGTGGGCACGAGCGTGGACGATGTGACGCTGCGCCTTCTTCGGGACATGATAAACAAAAGGAACGGGGACGCCATCGTCACCCTCTTCTATGGCGAAGGCATGGACGAGGCGAACGCAAAAGCCATCATCGACCTCGCGACGGCGGAGTTTCCGCGCGGCGAATTCACGGTGCAGTACGGCGGACAGCCGCTCTATTACTATCTGATTTCAGTCGAGTAAATGGCGAGTACGCCCATCACAAGCATAAGAGGAATCGGCCCGCGCCGCGCCGAAGCGCTCGGCAAGCTGGGCCTTTTCTCTTTTATCGACCTCCTGCAAAACGCGCCGAAAGATTATCTTGATTATTCCAAATCCGCCCCCGCCTGCTCATACGAACACGGGGCGGACGCCGCCGTGCGCGTCACGCTCGCGTCTCCCGCGCGGCAGGTGCGCATACGGCGCGGCTTTACGATGACCGTCGCCCGCGCGCATGACGAGGCGGGCAGCGTGGAACTCGTCTGGTACAACCAGCCCTATCGCGCCAAATCGGTTGAAGCGGGAAAAACGGCCTACGCCTGCGGGAAAATAGACAGGCGGCGCGGCCTCAAGCTCGTGAACCCCGTGTTTTACGATGAGCTGCCGGGCATCGTGCCCGTGTATTCCACCGCCCGCGGCGTGTCGCAAAAACTGATACGCGATGCGGTGTCCGCGGCGCTCTCTCAATGCCTTTGCGGTATTGACGAAACGCTTCCCGAAGCGCTCCTCTCGCGCTACGGCCTCATGCCCTTGCAAAAGGCGCTTCTCGTGCTCCACAAGCCGGCTGATTTGGAGGAGCTTGCGGAAGCCAAGCGCCGACTCGCCTTCGAGGACATGCTGCTCTACTCCATCATGCTCGCCATTTTGAAAAACGAGCGCAAAAAAGCGCGCGGCACGGCGTTTCGCGTCGAAGGTTTGCGGGAAGAATACTTATCGAAGCTGCCGTACCGGCCAACCGCCGCGCAGCTTCGCGCGATGGACGAAATCGCGCGCGACATGGCCGCGCCCTCGCAGATGAACCGGCTTTTGCAGGGGGACGTGGGCAGCGGCAAGACCGCGGTGGCGATGTTTGCGATGTACGCCGCCATAAAAAACGGCAAAAGCGCCGCGCTCATGGCGCCCACGGAGATACTCGCCGCACAGCATTATCAGACGCTTCAGGGTGTTTTCGCAAAAGACGTGGTGCTGCTTCGCGGCGGCATGAAGACGAAAGAGCGGCAAGACGCGCTCTGCCGCATCGCCGAAAAGCCCTGCGCGGTGGTGGGCACGCACGCTCTCATCACGGAAAGCCTCGCCCTTTCCAACCTCGGCCTTGTGATTGCGGACGAGCAGCACCGCTTCGGCGTGCGCCAGCGCGCCGCCATAGGCCGCAAGGGGGACGCGCCGGACACGCTCATCATGAGCGCCACGCCCATTCCGCGCACGCTCTCGCTCATACTCTACGGCGACCTCGACGTGAGCGTGCTCGACGAGCTTCCCCCGGGAAGGCAGCCCGTCGTCACGCGCGTGGTGCCGCAGAAAAAACGCGCGGACATGTATGGCTTCATCAAACGGGAAATAGAGCGCGGCCGCCAGGCCTTCGCGGTGTGCCCGCTCGTGGAGCAAAGCGACGCGCTCGGGGATGTGTTGAGCGCGGGCGAGCTCTACGAGGAACTCAAGAAATCGCTCGGCGTGCGCGTGGGGCTCATCCACGGCAGGCTCGCTGAAAAGGAGGCCGTCGCGGCGGCATTTCGGTGTGGCGAGATCGATCTGCTCGTTTCCACCACGGTGGTGGAGGTGGGCGTGGACGTGCCCAATGCGAGCATCATGGTCGTAGAGAACGCGGAGCGCTTCGGCCTCGCGCAGCTCCACCAGTTGCGCGGGCGCGTGGGGCGCGGGACGCAGGATGCATATTGCTTCCTTTTGAGCGAGGCAGATTCCGGTATCGCGCGCGAGCGGCTCAACATACTCACGGCGACCAACGACGGCTTTGAGATCGCAAAGCGCGATCTTGAGCTGCGCGGCCCGGGCGAATTCCTGGGCACGCGCCAGCACGGTATGGACGCTTTTGCGGCGGCGCGCTTCGCATCGGATATGCGCGCCCTCAACGAGGCGCGGGAAGCGGCCGACTGGCTTGTTGAAACGGGCGGCGCGGGGGCGCGGGCGCTCATGGACACGGCGCGCGCGAAGCTCGCTTCGCTTGAAAATACCGTTGCAAAAAATTAAAAAAGCAGCATTTTCTTCACGTATTATCATTATCCATTCGTTCAACTATTTGCCATTCATAATCCTCATCGCATCCGTGAAACATAAAAACAGCATCACGGAAACGAAAGGAGGTGCACACATGACCAACAGTAACAACAGCCAACTGAGTGGCAGCAACCCGTACCAGACCAGCAACAGGCAGAATAAGCAGAAGCTTGAGAGCTTCAAGAGTGAGGTCGCCAGCTCCCTCGGCGTAAATCTCAAGTCGGGATACAACGGTGACATCACCGCGCGTCAGGCGGGTTCCATCGGCGGCGAAATGGTCAAACGCATGATCGCTTACGCCGCGAACAACATGAGCCCCGGTAGCTCGAATCAGTAACCCTTTCCCACAAAGACAAATGACGATTGAACATCATTCCTAAAAGAGGAAGCGGCCCCGTTTTTTAAACGGGGCCGCTTCGCCGTGGATCGCGTGAAGAATTCTTAACGCCGCAGCGGTTGACAGCGCGCCTTATGAGAGGATAATATTGTGCCGTATGATGACGTTTTTTGATGAACTTTCAAACATCCTCTCGTTTGACCCGGGCGACAGAGGACTGATGTCCTTCCTGCCAAAACCCGACGCCGCAGAAGCCCACGCGCAGCTTGCCTGTGCGCGGCGCGCGCTCATCGTAACCGGCTTTCCCATCCGCTCCGCGGATGATCGCGTCAGCTGCGAAACGGACGGCCCTCCGGGCGCGGCGAACATGGCCTATGCGCTCATGCAATGCGGCGCATCCGTGACGGTGGTGAGCGATGAGACGAGCTTTGCGCAGGTGCGCGCCGCGGTGGACTGCCGCGCCCCGGGCGCGCGCGCGGTGCTTTTGAAAAAGGGCGAGCCCTTGTGCGCAAAACGCTTGATCGAGGATTTTAAGCCCACGCACATCCTACCCATAGAGCGGCCGGGCAAGGCTGCGGACGGGCATTTCCATTCCATGCGCGGCGCCGTCATCGACGACCTGCTCGCGGACACGGATCATCTCTACGCGCTCGCGCGCGAGGCGGGTGCAGTTGCCATCGCCATAGGCGACGGAGGCAACGAGCTTGGCACGGGCGTCCACAGGGAGGCCGTTTCCCGGCTGCTCCCGAACGGAAGCGCCGTCGCCGCCGTGCAGGATGCTGATATTACGCTCATGACGGGCGTGTCCAACTGGTGGGGCTGGGGCATTGCCGCGCTTCTGAGCGCAAGCCTCGGGCGCGACCTTCTTCCTTCCGCCGCGCAGGAAACGCGCCTTATGCGCGCGCTCTTGGATAGCGGCGCGGTGGACGGGGTGATGAAGCGGCCCGCGATGTCGGTGGACGGCCTTTCCCTTGAAGTCAACCTCGCGGTGCTCGAGAATATCCGCGCCGCGCTCAAACGCTATCTTGCCGGGAGGACGAGCAATGGATAATTTTATGCATATGACGCCCAAAGAGGTGCGCAAGATCATCCGCGCAGGCGGGTACGCCCTGCCGACTTCCGGCATCTGCCCGGGCTACGCCCAGTGCAACCTCGCCGCTATCCCGCAGGAGTACGCGGAGGATTTCCTTCGTTTTACGAAATTGAACGCAAAGCCCTGCCCTGTGCTGGAGGTGGTTCCGGCGGGGGAGAGGCTGACGCGCCAAATCGCCTCCGGCGCGGATGTCGCGCGCGATATCCCCAAGTACCGCGTGTACGAGTACGGCAGGCTCGCGGGCGAATACGAGGACGCGTCCGCCCTCTGGCGGGACGACCTCGTGACCTTCCTCATCGGCTGCAGCTTTTCCTTTGAGGACGCGCTGATCAAAGCGGGGCTTCCTGTGCGCCATATCGAAGAGGGGCGAAACGTGCCCATGTACAACACGAACATCGCGCTTGAGAGCGCAGGCGTTTTCGGCGGCAATATGGTGGTGAGCATGCGGCCCATGACAAAGGAGCAAGCCGTCCGGGCGGCCGAAATCACCGCCCGTTTCCCGCGCGTGCACGGCGCGCCCGTGCATATCGGCGATCCTTCGGAAATAGGCATTATGGATATCAACCGCCCCGACTTCGGGGACGCGGTCACCATACATCCCGGCGAGGCGGCGGTGTTCTGGGCGTGCGGCGTCACGCCGCAGGCCGCCGTCATGCGCGCGAAGCTGCCCTTTGTCATCACCCACGCGCCGGGGCATATGCTCATAACGGATACGCTCAACACTGCGCTTGCGGAGGAATGAGGCTATGATTAAAATCGATTTCAACTGCGACCTCGGCGAAATTTCCGACGGCGGCGCACTCGATGCGGCGGTGCTGCCGGAGATCACCTCCGCAAACGTCGCCTGCGGTTTCCACGCGGGCGGACCCGCGGAGATGGAGCGCACGGTTTCTATGGCAAAGCTCTGCGGCTGCGCCGTGGGCGCGCACCCCGGCTTTCCGGACAGGGAAAACTTCGGCCGCACGGAAATGGACGTTACCCCCGCGCAAGTCAAGGGGTATATCATCTATCAGCTCGGCGCGCTGGGCGCGTTTTGCCGCGCGGCGCAGCTGCGCATGAGCCATGTCAAGGCCCACGGCGCGCTCTACAACATGGCCGCGCGCGATTACGCGCTGGCGGAGGCCATCTGCGAAGGGGTGGCGAGCGTCGATCCCTCACTGATCCTCCTGGGCCTCTCGGGCAGCCTCATGCAAGACGCCGCCGCCAACACGGGGCTCGCCTTTGCAAGCGAGGTTTTTGCGGACAGGGCGTACATGCCGGACGGCTCGCTCGTTTCCCGCAAAGCCCCGGGCGCGGTCATTACGGACATGGAGACAATCGCCCGGCGCGTGGTGCGCATGGCGAAGGAGGGCGTGGTGGAGGCCATAGACGGCACCGTCGTCCCCATCCGCGCGGACTCGGTCTGCCTGCACGGGGACAATCCGGGTGCTGCAAGCTTCGCCGCGAAAATACGCGCCGCGCTTGAGGGCGAGGGCGTAAAGCTCGCCCCGCTCTGGGAGATACTGCAATGAAAATCCTGCCCTGCGGCGATTGCGCCGTATCGATACGCTTTGAGGAAAAGATCGCGCCCGAAATCCACGCGCGCGTGATGGCGATGGACGGGGCGATTAAAAGGGCCGCGCTGTCGGGCGTTATGGAGTGCGTGCCGAGCTACTGCGCGCTGATGGTGCGCTACGACCCGCTTCAACTGACGTATAAGGAAATAAGCGACGCGATTTCAACGCTCTCCCCTGAGGAGGCCGCGCATGGCCAGGAGGGCGAAATCGTGGAACTGCCCGTCCTTTACGGCGGGGAATACGGCCCCGACCTTGAATTCGTGGCCTCGCGCGCAGGGCTTTCCGTTGAAGAAGCCGTGCGCCTCCACACGAGCGTCGATTATCCCGTCTACATGCTCGGCTTCACGCCGGGCTTTCCGTATTTGGGCGGCATGGACGCGCGGCTCAGGCTCAACACGCCGCGCCTCGACACGCCGCGCACGGGCGTACCCGCGGGCAGCGTGGGCATCGCGGGCGCGCAGACGGGGGTCTACCCCGTGGCCTCGCCCGGCGGCTGGCGCATCATCGGCAGGACGCCGGCGGCGCTCTACGACCCCTCCCGCGCGGAGCCGTTTCTGCTCAAAGCAGGGCAGAGGCTGCGCTTTGTGCCCATCGGCGAGGCGGAATACAAAAGGCTTGAAGGAGGGCAGGGACGATGATCGAATTTCTCTCTCCCGGCCCCATGACCACGGTGCAGGACCGCGGCAGGAACGGCTTTATGCGCTACGGCGTAGGGAACGCCGGGGCGATGGACGCGCTTGCGCTCGCGCACGCGAATATTCTCGTGGGAAACGCCATGTGTGAGGGCGCGCTGGAGGCGACGCTCATGACCCCGCAGCTTCGCTTTACGTCCGATACGCTCTTTGCGATAACGGGCGGCGAATGCGCGCTCCAACTGGATGGGGAAATCGTGCCCATGAACGCGGCGGTACTCGCGCGCGCGGGGCAGACGCTCACTTCCGCTCCCGTGACGCGCGGCTGCAGGGCGTACATCGCCTTTGCGGGCGGGCTTGGGCTTGAAAGCGGGCTTGGCAGCGTGTCCTGCGACAAAAAGGCGGGCATAGGCGGCCTTGGCGGCGGCGAAAAACTCAAAAAAGGGGATATACTCCCCAACGCCATGCCGGAGGAGGCAAGGGCCTTTGCGGGAAGGAAGCTGCCCGAGGGAATACAAAACTATTTGCCCGCGGGCGTCGCGACGCTGCGCGTATGCGAGGGGCCGCAGGCGGGCGCGCTTTCTAAAGAAGGCGAGAGGACGCTGTTTTCCATGGAGTATACCGTGCTGCCGGAGAGCGACCGCATGGGCGTGCGCTTCTCCGGGGAAAAGCTCGCCTTTGCCGAGGGGCAGGACGGCAACATCATCACCGACGCGCTCTGCGCGGGCGCGGTGCAGATAACGGGCGCAGGGCTCCCTATCTTGATGATGGCGGACGCGCAGACCACGGGCGGCTATGCGAAGCCCTTCTGGGTCGTCGCAGCGGATTTGCCCGTAGCGGCGCAGCTTTGCCCGAATGACCGCGTGCGCTTCGCGCGCTGCACCGTAGAAGAAGCGCAGCTTGCCCTGCGGGCGCGCGCGGAGGAGTTGGAGCGCCTCGCGCGGAGCTTGCAGGGCAAGCGCATGCGCGTCAAAGTCGGGGAGGAGACGTACGACATCTCCGTTTCAGAGGTATTTTCCGCTTGACTTTATCGCGTGCAATATATATAATTTATACGGAAAAAGCGAATCAAAACGATAGAGGCGCGGAAGGATAAGGTAACGCTCGCATGCGAAGGGTCGGGTACCCGAGGGCGGCGCGAATGTACCTCCGCCGAAAGCGAAAACGCGGCCCGCGCGTTGAGCTTGGGCATGACGCCGAGCGCGCCATGACTGTCATCTGACTATAGGATGAAGCGCTATCGATGCGGCCGGTGAGGCAGGCGTCGATAGCGTTTATTCTTTTGCTTGGATGGTGCGCTATCCGCGGGCCCGGAAGCCTTCGGCGCGCGCCGTTTGTGCTCCCTTTCAATAAAAAAGCCCATCTTTCGCGTGAACAAACAAACGCAAACCAAACATGAATAAGGAGGCCATACAAAAAATGGAGGATAAGAAAATCACCTCGACGATCCGTCTTCGCATGAGCGCGAAGGACGCGCATTACGGCGGCAGCCTCGTGGACGGCGCGCACATGCTGCACCTGTTTGGCGACGTCGCCACGGAGCTT
>JAEWMV010000015.1 GCA_023393045.1 Bacillota bacterium
GGAGGTCATACTCGTTATGCTCTATCCCTCAAACCAGCTTTCGCAAGTGTACGCCGCCGTCGGCGCGCTGCTGGACGCGTACCTTGCCCTGCAAAGGCTCGACTTGACCCAAAGCCTGACGGAAAAAGCCGCGTCCCTCACGATGGGGGCGGATGAGGTCGCGCTGCCGTGGCAGCTTCGGGACGGGCAGGCGCTCACCGTATCCGCATACGGCGATTTTGCCTTCGATCCCGCTAAGCTTCGGCTCGCGCCGGACGAGGGCTCCTTCTCCGACGCGGGGAACGGAACGGCCGCGCTCACCGCGCAGGCGTATTATCAGGATGTTGCGCTCGGCCAAATCGAGCTCGCCGCCCCCCTCAATGCAGAGGCTTCGCCCTCGCCGGCGCCCGGCGCGACGCAGGACGTAAAGAACACCTCCTCTCCCCTGCCCGTATTCAACAAGGGCGAGAGCGCGGTGCGCTCCGGCTTCATGCGCAAGTACGGCTGGCTCGTTTGCATCGCGGCGGCGGCAATCCTTTGCGCGGCAGGGATCGCCCTTGGCAGGCTGCTGCGCGAAAAGCTCTAAGAGAACCACAAAAATCAAAGGATAAGTAGGAACGCGATTATGAGAGAACTGACTCTCCACGAAATGTTCAAGGCCATACTGGACCGCATCGTCTTCGTCGCGCTGTTGCCTTTCATCGCAATCGTCGTGACCGCGTTCGTCTGCTGGAACGTGCTTCCCCCGACGTATACGGCGACGACCACGATGTATGTGCTCAACCGCGCCTCCGAAGGCACCATCAGCTATACGGACGTGAACACGAGCACGCTGCTCGTAAGCGACTATCAGGCGCTTGCCACGAGCCAGCGCGTGCAGGGCGGCGCGGCGGGTATGCTCGGCTTTGCGGATCTGGAGGATTTTGAGATATCCGTTTCCTCGCAGAACAGCACGCGCCTCATCTCCGTGAACGTAGAGGGCACGGACCCCGCCGTCACGGCCAACGTGGCAAACGCCATCGCCGCCAACCTTTCCGAGTGCATACTCGACGTGATGCAGGTGGAGAACATCAGCATCATCGACGTCGCGACGCCGCCCGAGGAACCCTCCGGGCCGAATTCGCTGCGCAACACCTTCCTCGCCGGTATCGTCGGGCTTCTGATTTCGGTGGGACTGGTGCTTTTTATCGAGGCGATCAACACGCACATACGCACGGCCGAGGATGTCGAGACCTTCCTCAAGCTCCCCGTGCTGGCGCAAATCCCCAAGGCCAGCGAAAAGTAAGAGACTGTTGAGTGGAGTAAAACAATGCCGATTACAAGCAATATTTATGATTTTTACAAGAGCGAGCCGAGCGTGCAGGAGGCTTTCCGCACGCTTCGCACGAACATACAATTCGCGAGCGTGGACAAGCCCATCAAAACCCTGCTGCTCACGAGCGCCATCCCCTCCGAGGGGAAGACGACCATCGCCCTCGCGCTTGCCATGTCCATGACCGAGGCCGGCAAGAAGACGCTGCTCGTGGAGATGGACTGCCGCCGCCCGATGCTGGGCAACAGGCTCAAGCTCCGGCCGCAGTACAACTGGGTCAACATGCTCTACAGCGACATTTCCGTATCCGACGTGGCCGTGCCCACCAAGGTGAAGAACCTGTATTTCCTCGACGTGGAGCCGCAGATGACGCACCTTGTCGAAATCATCAGCTCCACAAAATTCAGCACGATGCTAAGGAGCCTGCAAAGTGAGTTCGAGAGCATCATATTCGACACGCCCCCGCTGGGCGCGTATATCGAGGCCGCGGTTTTATCCAAAAAGACGGACGGCGTGATCCTCGTGATCGGCTCCGGCAAGGTGGATGTGAAAAAGGAGCAGGAAGTGATTGCGCAGCTCCAGAAGGCGAGCGCAAACATCATAGGCGTCGTGTTAAACGGCGTCAAGTACAACCAGACCAAGTACGGCTACTACCAGTATTACAAGAACGAGGAGCAGTCTTCCAAGCGGAAGAAGAGAAGCGCCGAAAGGCCCGATAAACCGGACGGAAAGCGGTAAAATACGATGCTGGACAGGCATTGCCACATCCTATACGGCATTGACGACGGTGCTCCGGACAGGGAGGCCTCCCTCGCGATGCTGCGCGCGGCGAAGGCCGCAGGCGTCACGCGCATCGTCGCCACGCCCCATGTGCGGGATACGGCTTTCGATGTCGTCCTTGCAAAAGAGCGCAAGCATGAGCTTGAGGCATATGCGCAGGAATCCGGAATCGCGCTCGAACTGGGCTACGAGCTGCACTGGCGCGCGCTTTCCATGGCGGGTTTCGAGGCGGCCGGGCGCTATTGCAGGGAAAACACCGACGAGCTGCTCATCGAGTTCAGCCTTGCCGGGGAGCTGCCCGGCAACATGATGAAGGGCATCTTCGCGCTTCAGCGCGCGGGCCTGCAGGTGATCATCGCCCACCCCGAGCGCTACAGGTGCGTGCAGAAGAACATCGCGCTCGCGCGCGAGTGGATCTATATGGGCTGCCAGCTTCAACTGGACGCGAATATGCTCGTCGCGCCCGTGATCGAGCCCGCGCGCCTGTGCGCGGCGAAGCTCCTCAAACAGGGTTTGTATCAACATTACGCCTCGGACGCGCACTGCGCGCGCGATTACGCGCTCTTCGCAAGGGTCGTCAAGCGCGTCGGGCATCACTTTGGAGATGAAAAACAGCATGCAGCGGAATAAAGACAAAATCAAAAGGCCTGCGATCAAAATACTCCTCGTCGTGCTGGGCGCCGTCGCGCTGTGCGTCTTGTGCTTTGCGGCTTACACCTACATCAGGCTGCACGGCATGAAGGACAACCGGGTGGAAGTTGTGGACATGCCCACGCCGCTCGCCGAAAAAACGCCCGCGCCCACGCCCACGCTCATACCCGTCGAGGGCGTGCCGGAGGACATCGACGTGGATCACGACGACGAGATCGACCCCGCCAAGGTCGAGGCGGAGCCCATCTACGCTCTGGGCGAAATCGACGAAAATGTGATCAACATCCTCGTCATGGGCGAGGATATACGGCCGGATGAGGAAGGCCGCGGCCGGTCGGACACGATGATGGTGCTCTCCTACGACCGCGAGGCCAATACGGCCAAGCTCGTGTCCTTTTTGCGCGACACCTATGTGTATATTCAGGAGCGGGACACGTGGAACCGCATCAATACGGCGTACCGCTTCGGCGGGGTGGGTCTCGCCATCAACACCATCAATTCCAACTTCGGGCTTGATATCCAGTATTACGTCATCACCGATTTTGAGAACCTGAAACAGATCGTAGATATGCTAGGCGGCCTTGAACTGCATATCAGCGCGAAGGAAGCCGCCTATGTCAACCAGAATACGCCCGAGAGCGCCCTGCCCGAGGAGGAGGGAACCTACCTGCTCACGGGGGCGCAGGTGCTCACGCACTGCCGCAACCGCAGGACGGGCGACGGCGACTGGGGGCGCACCACCCGGCAGCGGCAGGTGATGCTCGCCTTCTTCAACCGCGCGAAGCAGGAGCGCAATGTGGAGACCCTGGCAGCACTCGCAAACAACCTGCTCAAATACGTGCGCACGAACATGGAGCCAGCCATGCTCATAGAGCTGGGCGTCGACGCCGTGTTTTCCGACAATTTTGCTTTGAGCAGCCGCGCCGTCCCCTTTGAGGGAACGTGGAAATACGCCAGCGTAAACGGCGCGAGCGTCATACAGATCGACGCGGACGCGAACAAGGAGTTTTTATACGAGTTCCTCTACGGCGAGAATGAATAAAAAGGCTTCTTTTACAAATGGGGGAAAGATGGATTTCTTGAAACGAAACGCGCCAGCTTTGGGCGGGGACAAACAGCATGGCAGGCCGCACATGCGCATGTTGGGCATGGTGCTTCTCGACGCGTTTTTACTTGCCGCGGCGAGCGCGCTTGCCATAGTGCTTCGCTTTGAGTCGGGTTTGGACGCGGGTGCGGCTTCGCACAGCCTCGTGCTCTCTTTGCAGCTGCAGGAAGTCGTTTATCTGTCGGTGTTCTTCTTTGGCCGCCTGTATCAGATACTCTGGAAATACGCGGGCTTTCGGGAGCTTGCGAAGCTGTGTACGCTGTGCGCGCTGAGCTGCGGCATCTGCTATATCATCAACGACGGGCTGGACGTGGGACTCTCCCGCTCCGTGCTGGTGATAAGCGCCCTGATTACGGCGCTGCTTTTAAGCATCGCCCGGCTTGGGCTGCGCTCCTCCCTCTATATCGTGCGCAAGTTCACGCTCAGCGGCGCGAAGCCCCGGCGGCTGATGATCGTCGGCGCGGGAAGCGGCGGCGCGTATGTGATCAACCTGTGCAATAAGGACGTCCCCATGCGCAGCGAGCCCGTGCTCATCGTGGACGACGACCCGGGCAAGCTGGGACTGCGCCTGCAAAACGTCCCCATACGCGGCACGAGCCGGGACATCCCCGCGCTTGCGGAAAAGCACAAGATACAGGAGATCATCATCGCCATATCCGCCGCGAACATCGCGGATATGAATGGCCTCATCGGCCTGTGCAAGCAGACCTCCTGCCGCATCCGCATACTTTCCGGCATACAGGGCGTGGACAATCTGGACGACAAGCAGCGCCTCTGGCTGCGCGATCTGGATCTTTCCGACCTGCTCATGCGCGGCGAGGAGCAGTTTGACCTATCCTCGACGGGCGCGTACCTCAACGGCAAAACCGTGCTGGTCACGGGCGGAGGCGGTTCGATCGGCTCCGAGCTGTGCAGGCAGGTGATGCGCTTTTCACCCAAGCTCCTCATCGTGTACGACAATTACGAAAACAACGCCTACGCGCTCGAGTGCGAGCTCAAGCAGGCCTTCAACGGCCAGTGCCGCGCAAAGGTCGCAATCGGCTCCATACGCGACCGCAAGCGGCTCGACGAGGTGTTTGATGCCTATAAACCGGAGGTGGTCTTCCACGCGGCCGCGCACAAGCATGTGCCGCTGATGGAAACATCCTACGGCGAGGCGGTCAAAAACAACGTCTTGGGCACGCGAAACCTCCTCGAGGCGTGCGAGGCGCACGGCGTGGAGCGTTTCGTCATGCTCTCCACCGACAAGGCGGTCAACCCCACCAACATCATGGGCGCGACCAAGCGCATCAATGAAATGATGGTGCAGGTTTTTGCCAAAACAAGCAAAATGAAGTGCATGATGGTGCGCTTTGGCAACGTTTTGGGCTCGCACGGCAGCGTGGTGCCTCTTTTCGAAATGCAGATCAAGAACGGCGGCCCCGTGACGATTACGCACCCCGACATCGTGCGCTATTTCATGACGATCCCCGAGGCGGCGCAGCTTGTGCTCCAGGCGGGCGCATTCGCCGAGAACGGCGCGCTCTACGCGCTCGACATGGGCGAACCCATACGCATACTCGACCTTGCCGAGAAGATCATACGCTTTTACGGCTTTGAGCCGAACGTGGACATGCCCATTAAGATCATCGGCCTTCGCCCGGGCGAGAAACTCTATGAGGAGCTTTTGTCCGAGGAAGAGCGCGCCCGGCTCATCGCCACGCGGCACAAGAAGATATTCGTCGTGCCCACTTCGGAGCTCGACGCGGACCGGTTCGCCGAGCGCCTCGCCGTGCTGGAGCGCGAGGTCGAGGGCGGCAGCACCGAGGGCGAGGAGAGAAGGCGCCTGATACAATCGCTCATACGCGAGCTTGTGCCCGGCTATCAACCGGGCAATCCAGCAAATTAACGCATCGATGCAGGAGGGCGCAGATTGAACGCAAGCACGGATACATATTGCCTGTTCTGCGCGACGGGAAGAGAAGGCGCCGTTGCGGATAAGCTTTTCCATATGGGCTATCCGGCGCTCTCCCCCGTGGTGATGAAATGGCGTCCCGTGGGCGGTAAGCTCAGGAGGGTTCCGACGCGCCTGCTGCCGAGCTATGTGTTCTTCGACGCGGCGCAGGAGCAGGACATCGCGTGGGAGCGGATCACTGCCCTCCCAGACGTGCTGCGCGTGCTGCACTACGGGGACGGCGCGCGCGCGCTGCGTGGCGGCGACCT
Organism: Bacillota bacterium; assembly: GCA_023393045.1. Lineage (GTDB taxonomy): Bacteria > Bacillota > Clostridia > Christensenellales > CAG-138 > Phil1. Next base: position 6,030 of record JAEWMV010000015.1, read on the forward strand.
GGAGTTTTTAAGCTGGATCCGGCGCAACGAGGGCACCATAGACATCTCCCGCGCCGTTCAGGTGGGAAGCAGAATTCAGTTTATCGACGGTCCCCTGAAGGAGTTCGGCGGCCTTGTCGTGAAGGTCAATAAAAACCGTAAACAGGTCGCCATCAACATCGGCGACGAGAGCCTCGCCAAGCTCGTCTGGTGCGCCATAGAATACGTGGAGGCGAATATGGAGGACGGGCAATTGGAGAAGCGCGCCTGAAGCGGGCGAAAGGCAGTTCGAGACGGGCTCCCCCCGTCTTTTTTTGTACCGTTCCTTCCCCGGGCACATAAGTGGCGCGCGGCTTTATTTTCGAATAAAATCAAAAACATTATTGACATATGCCACAAACGCACTCATAATCATAAATGGCATATGTCAATAATAGACTGTGAGGTGATGCTATGCCAAGGCCGCGCAAATGGCGCAGGGTCTGCACATTGCCCCGCTGCGCCCGCTTTGGCCCGGAAAACGGGCGGCAGGACGTCCCGATCCAAATGAGCGTGGACGAATACGAAGCCATACGCCTAATCGATTTGGAGGGACTGACGCAGGAACAATGCGCCGCGCAGATGGAGGTCGCGCGCACGACCGCGCAGGCAATTTACGCAAGCGCAAGAAAAAAGCTGGCCGAGTGCATTGTCAACGGCCTGCCGCTCGTCATCGAGGGCGGGGATTATCGCGTTTGCGAGCATGGGGACGGATGCTGCGGGCGGGGCTGCCGCCGCAGGCACTGCGGCGGGGAATTTCCCGAAAGGACGGAAAATATGGAAGGAGAACAATCATGAGAATCGCGGTAGCCTATGAGGACGGAAATGTGTTCCAGCACTTTGGGCATACGGAACGCTTCAAGGTGTACGATGTTGAGGATGGCAAAATCGCCCTTGCCACAACCGTCAACACCAACGGCAGCGGGCACGGCGCGCTGGCGGATATCCTGCAAAAATGCGGCGTGGATACGCTCATATGCGGCGGCATCGGCGCGGGGGCCAAACGCGCGCTTGCGGAGGCCGGAATTGCCCTTTATGGCGGCGTTTGCGGCAGCGCGGACCAGGCGGCGGAAGATTTGCTCGCCGGGAAGCTGAACTATAACCCCGATGTGGAATGCGAGCACCACGGCGAGCATCATCACGGTTCCTGCGGGGAGCATGACGGGGACTGCGGCCATCAGCACGGGCATGACGATATAAGCTGATGCGGCGAGGTTCCCGTGGATGCGAACCAATGACATATCCGTGACAAAGCAAAAGTCCGCTTTTCAGCGGACTTTTGCTTTGGATATTCGTTTTCTCTTCGGGCAGGCACCCCCATCAAAGCGCCGCAACTAACTCTTTCATGATGGCAAGCGCCTTTTCGTCCGCGTCCTTCGCTTCAAAAATAACCTCGGCAAGCCGCGACCTGACCCGCGTTTTGGCAAACATGCGCATTTCATTCTCGCCGCGCTGCCAGCCGCCCAAAATTTCTGCCATCCTGCCAACGGCTCTCGCGACCTTCTCAAACAACGCAGCCGTTTCTTTGAGCTGTTGCTGATAAGCGGGATAGGCGGGAATCAGGCTTTTGATATAGACGGCCGCGTTATACCGTCCGTCGGCAAGGCAGTCCATCGCGTCCGCGTGGCACATAAGGCGTCCCGCCAGAATGGGCAGGACGGCGTTTTCCAAAAGATCGCCGTCTTCCAATATCGCCTTTGCCCATGCGTCGTAGGCTCTGACGCCCTTGGCATAGCCTTGGAATTCCCGCCCGGTCATGACCTCTATCGCGTTTTGCATTACGGTCTTGGGGGCAAATCTCGCTTCCGCCGCTTCTCCCAGAGACATGACGGCGATCGTTTCGGGATTTTCCCACCACTTGTCCGTTATGAAATAGCCTGACTCGTCAAGCGCTATCCCCCGGGCGAATTCGGGATTATCCTGAAAAAAGTTCCAGCCGAGCAATGTGTCGCCCCCGTCGCGATACCCGGCGACGATGCACGCCTCGGGCGGGCCGATGACGCCGAGCGCGATTATGGGGATGCCGCCGTCGATCTTCGCCTTGATAAAATCCGCAAACTCCGCTTTCTTCGTTTGGGGCGACCTGCCGATTAGGTTGTACGCACCCCCGAGCGATTCGAGTCCCAGGCGGAAAACCCTGGACGGGTCGTCAAAGGTGAAGACCGTATCTACGTTTCCGTCGTCCCACGCGTTTGCGTTCCACGTCAGCCGGAATGCCGCTCCGCATGCCGCCATGGTATAATCGTAACCCACGTCCAGTCCGAGATAATTTGCGCACGCTTTGAGGCACATGGGAAACGGCGTAACGCCGCCCGGGCCGTATTCAACCTTGGGCACCCCCAACAAAATAGCCTGCTCATCCATTGATGTTATGTCCTTTCATCTTTCTCATTTCACTTTTCCGATTTCATTCGGCATGAACCCGACGCCGTAGACGCCGGCGCACAATTTTATCCTGCCGACGGATTTTTTCTCTTTTCTGATTGCCGAAGGGGCAAGCCCCGTCACGCGCCTGAACGCCCTTGTGAACGTGTCCGGATTATGGAAGCCGTACCTTTCGGCAATCGCGGTCAATGTTTCTTCCGTGTGCGAGATTTCAAAAGCGGCATTGGAGATTTTTCGTTCCATAATATATGCGGACAGGGATTTTCCCGTCTGCTTCACAAAAATATCCCGAATGTGTGCGAGAGAAAACCCGATTTCCCTTTCGAGGTCGGCGAATTGGATTTTTGCCCGGATCCGTTTTTCAACATAGGTAATGGTCGACCCGATCACAAGAAAATAGTCCAACTGCCTCGCCTCCCTACGTTTTTGCCTTCATGAAGCATTCAAATTATAGCATGGCGCTTCCATGGAGTCTCGACGTTTTTAAGGAAATAGCGGGCTGGCGCAAATATGGAGCCAGATATAGCCGGGCATCGTCGGTGCGAGCATCCTTTCCATGCTCCCTGCTTTCCGCTTCCCCTGCCCCGCTCCTCCCGCGCCGTTTGTTCATTGTAACGGCCCCCGGAATCCATTATAATAATATAGCGATATCATGATAGTAGATGTAGATAAAGAATGCGGAGGAACCTATGTATTGCGCCAAGTGCGGCACCCGGCATAACGCGAATTTCTGTCCGAACTGCGGAACTCCGGCGGCCGCCGGCAATCCATCCCGGGCACACGCGTCGTCCGGTTTGCGCTGCCCCCGTTGCGGCAGCAGCAATGTGAACGTTCAAATCGCGCAAACCAAAGAGATCCATTCGGGGCGCGGCATTTTGTGGGGATTGGGGCGCGCCGTATTGGTCGTATGCACCTTGGGTCTTTGGCTGCTTGTCGGCAGGTCAAAGGGCAAGTCGCGCATAAAAAACGAGGCCTTCGCCGTTTGTCAAAACTGTGGAAAGAAGTGGAAAACAAGGTAGCTGATAAAAGTTCTGGCGAAATAGCCAAATAAAAAAGCCCGCATTTCAGCGGACTTTTTTATTTGGCTCCCCCTGTTGGACTCGAACCAACGACACTGCGGTTAACAGCCGCATGCTCTACCGGCTGAGCTAAGGAGGAACGGCACGCATGTTATTGTACAACAGGCTTTGCGCTTTTTCAAGCCCTAAATTTTCCGTCCGCGCAAAACGCATCATCCCGCCGAAAGCGCATATCCCGCGCCGATTCGGCAAATGCTAGTACGGGCGGCCGCCCGCGTGCCATTACCACGGACGGGAGGACAAAATGTTTAAAATAGGCGACTATATCGTATACGGAGGGGAAGGCGTTTGCCGCGTCACGACCATCGGCCCGATTCCCGTCGCCTATATGGACCAGAGCAGGGTCTATTATACCCTGGTCCCGCTCTATCGCACCGGCGTCATCTATGCGCCCACGGACGCGCGCGTGCCCATGCGCCCCGCGCTCACGCGCGACGAGGCGAACGCGCTCATTGAGCGCATCCCCCATCTTCCCGCGGATTACAAGTTGCCCAGCAACCCGAAGCTGGTCGCTGCCGAATACAAAGCCTGCCTGCAAAGCTACGAATGCGAAATGCTGCTGCGCCTCATGCGCATGATCAGCGCCCGGCG
>JAEWMV010000068.1 GCA_023393045.1 Bacillota bacterium
CCATCAGCATCGTGGGCGCGCTGGTCATGGGAGAAGCGGCCGTACAGGCCGGCATTGTGGGTGCGCCGGTCGTCATCATGGTTGCCATCACCGCCGTGTCGAGCTTTGCGGTCCCCTTCGTGGCGGACGCAGTATCGCTTCTAAGATGGTTCCTGCTTATCATGGCGGGCGTCATGGGGATATTTGGTATCACTGTGGGCCTTTTCATCATACTCGTCCATCTTTCCTCGCTACGCTCCTTCGGCGCGCATTATACGGCGCCTTTGGCGCCTTTCCAAACCCGTGACCTGAAGGATACCGCCGTGCGCGTCCCTTTGTGGAATATGCGCACCCGCCCCCGGGCCATCAATCCGCAGGATGTAAAACGGCAGGGAAAATCCCCATTTGATCCGTCTCGAGACGGAGAGGACGATGGGAGAGAAGCGCTATGAAGAGAGAAAACGATGAAAGTCGCGGGAATATGATTCCGCCCGCGCCCGCCTCTTTTTTGAAATTCCTGAGGAGCGCGCGCCGCGCGGCCGCCCTGTTGTTATGGGCGTTTCTTGTCACGTGTCTTTCTTCCTGCTGGAGTCAGCGGGAGCTCAACACGCTGGCCATCGTGCTTGGAACCGCGCTGGATGTGGGCGAGCAGCCGGATACGCTCAAGGTGACTGCGCAGGTGGTGAAGGCCTCTGAGATCGGCTCCGGCTCGGGCGGAGGGAGCGGGGGAAAAGCCTATGTAAATATCAGTGGCACAGGCCCGAGCATGCTCTCCGCCGTGCGCGGCATCACGCATAAGCAAAACCGGAGGCTGTACTTCGCGCACAACGACGTGCTGATTTTCAGCAGCGAGCTTGCGAAGCTGGACATTGCGGAAGGATTGGACGCGTTCACGCGCGATTACGAAGCGCGGATGAACGTGAATATATTGGTCGCAAGGGGTAGGGCGGAGGATATCTTGAATGAGGATGTCGATCTGGAGAAAATACCGGCGGCCCACATTGCCGGCATGATGGAAAATCAGACGGCCAACTCGGAAACCGTGGTGGTTACGCTGCGGGACTTTGTGATCGCGACGTTGAGCGGCTCCAAAGCCCCCGTAGCACCGATGATAGAGCTCTACGAATCCGGGGGCAAGAAATATGCGCAGCTGGAGGGCACCGCGGTCTTCAAGCAGGGAAAGATGGTCGGAGAGCTTGACAGGGCGCAGACGCGGGGCCTGCTGTGGGTGACGAACCAGACGAAAAGCGGAGCAATGACGGTGGACACGCAGTGGGGGCAGGTTGTTTTGGAATACGTCCATTCCAAGAACAGCCTCAAGCCTGTGAAAGGGGAGGACGGCGCCATTAGGATGGAGCTTACCATCAGAGAGGAAGCGGTAATAGAAAGCAATGAAACTACGGAGGATATCTCCACGTTGGAGAACCTTGAGATATTGAAGGAACACATGAAGGACGGCATACTTACGGATATCGGGAACGCGCTCGGGCAGGCAAGGGCGCTTTGTGCCGACATATTCGGATTCGGGGAAGCGATTCGCCGCACATATCCGGACGACTGGGAAAAAATGAAGGCGGATTGGGACGCGCTTTTTCCTGAAATCCAACTGGATGTCGAGATAATCGTGAAATTGCGTTCCACGGGCAGCTTGTCAAGGCCGGTCGTTCCGGGAGGCGCGCAATGAGGCTGACAAGGGAAAGCATAAGCGCAAAGGACCTGATGTTCGCAGTGTTCTGCTTCATGCAGGGCACCATATTGCGTTCCGGTTTCATCATCGGCGTGACCCGGCAGGATTCCTGGGCGATGGCCTTCACCGGTTTTTTGCTGACGCTTCCGCTCGTGGCGATCTATGCGGCGTTGCTCAGGAAATTCCCGGGAAAGAACCTGATCGAGATCGACGACATCGTGCTCGGCCCCGTGTTGGGCAAAATCGTATCCTTATTGTATTTATTTTTCTTTGTTTCGCTCGCCGCGCTCAACACTCGCGACCTCGGGGGGTTCGTGGTGGGGTACATGATGCCCGAGACTCCAAGCGGGGCAGTGATACTCGTCTTCCTTATCGGATGCGTCTATGCCATCCGCAAGGGAATCGAGAACCTTCTGCACATGTCCGCTTTCATCTGCATCATCGCCCTTTGTGCGCTGACCGTCAACATTATACTGATACTCGGGGACGTGCGGCCGGAGTTTTTAAAGCCGTTTTTGCGTCTGAAACCTATGGAATACGTTCAGGGCACGGTCTCCGTAGCGGCGGTCCCAATGGGGAAAATTTGACCTTTACAATGCTTACCCCCATGTTGGGCAAGGGGAAAAGGGCGGGCAAGCCTCTCTTTCTCGGGCTGCTGATTTCCGCCGTTTCCATGGCGATCGTCATACTGCGCGATATTATGACATTGGGCCCTCTCGTGGCGATCGTGTCGTTGCCATCCTTTGAATCCGTGCGCTATGTGAGCCTTGCGAGCATACTCACCCGCCTGGAGAGCGTTTACGCGGTGGTGCTGATCTTGCTGTTCCTCTTTAAAGTCTGCCTGCTGCTCTATGCGTTTACGCTGGGCCTCACGCAGATATTGAACCGCAACAGCGCCCTTCCCGCCATCGTTGCCGATAAAAGCCCGGCGCGCAACACGGAGCCGCCCCGGATTCAGGGAAGCTATCCGCCGCTGCTTCTCGTCAGCGCGGCGCTGGTGTTTTTTTACTCGATGTTTGTCTTTGAATCCGTGATGGAAAATATGGATTGGGGCGCGACGGCGGCTCCCTTCTTCTCGCTGACCTACGAGTTTCTGCTGCCGGGCGTCACGCTGCTGGTCGCCTGCGTGCGCAAGCTGGGCGCCACAAAGGAGGTGGAAGCGTGAATCTGCTGCTGGTAATCATAGCTTTTGCCGCAATCGCGGCGCTCGATCTGCCCCAAATGGTCAAGAACAAGCGGTGGCGCGATCTTTCCATCTATGCGGGCATCTTTGTGCTGGTGTTCGCCCTCGGGGTGCTGGTGGCGCTGGGCGTCGAAATACCCAGCCCCATCAAGGCGGCGCAGGCGTTTTACCGGGACCTCCTCGGGATAAGCTTTAAACCGTCGTAAAAGAAACTCAAAGCCGTCGGAAGGACGGCTTTGTTTGATGGGAAATCGTTTGCGCTCGCAGAAGGGCGGCCGGGCGGGTTATAAAAACCGCAATGCCTGCTCCCCGGCGTCAAGGTTTGCCTCAACGCCTATGGGTAAAATCGCGTGCCTGCCGTAATGGCCGAAGTCGTCCGTATATACGACGGGCACGCCGTGTTTATCGCCGAAGCGCCCGAGCCGGTCCAGCAGGTCCCGGGGCACGTCGTCGGCATAATGGCCGAAAATCAGGCCGCTGACGTTACGGATAAAAGGGCTTTGCTCGATATGCGAAAGATAGCCGCTGACGGCTGCGACCGGACTGAAGTTCTCATGATCCTCTAAAAACAGGATGTACTTGCGCGAGGCGTCATACCTGAAATACTCCGTGTAAAGCTGGCACGCGATAACCGCCGTGTATC
>JAEWMV010000073.1 GCA_023393045.1 Bacillota bacterium
GTCCTCCTTCGTGCCAAAGCCCTTTACACCCTTCCAGTGGGAGCCGCAGGACACGAAAGAAGAGCTCATGCGCAAGCAGCGTTTGCTTCGCGACGCGTTGAAGGGTATACGCGGCGTGGAATTTTCCTATCACGCGCCGGATGTAAGCGTGCTGGAAGCTGTGTTCGCGCGCGGGGACAGGCGGCTCGCCGCCGTGATGGAAGGCGCGTGGAAGCGCGGCGCGCGCTTTGATTCCTGGGACGAGCGCTTTGACAAGCGCACGTGGGACGAAGCCTTTGCGGACAACAACGTCGATCCTGCTTTTTACGCCAACAGGAAAAGAACGCTCGACGAAAAGCTCCCCTGGGAGCATATCGACATGCTCGTGAGCGGGGAGTATCTCAAAGACGAGCTTGCGGCGGCGTATAAGGCCGCAAAAACCAAGGATTGCAGATTGGGCTGCAACGACTGCTTCGGGGAGAGATATGCGTCTTATTGCAAGGTTTTCTAAAAAAGAGGAGGCGCGCTTCGTCTCGCATCTCGACGTGCAGCGCCTTTTCGGGCGCGCCTTCAGGCGCGCGAATACGCCTGTTTGCTATTCGCAGGGCTTTAATCCGCATCCCGTGCTCGCGTTTGCGACGGCGCTTGCCACGGGCGTGACGAGCGACGCCGAGTGGCTCGACGTGAAGCTCGCGCGCGATATAGAATACGAAGAATTTGTCAGTAACATCAACGCCGCGCTTCCCTCGGGCATCCGCGTGCTGGAAGCGTTTTCTGCCGACGAAAAGCTGCCCGCGCTGACCGCGCTTTTGAGCGCGGCGGCCTATACGGTGCGCTTTTCAGGCGATGTCGGCACACAAAAGCTCGAAGAAGCGCTTGTCTCGCTCATGGCAGGCCCCATCGTCGTCGACAAGCGTACAAAGGGCGGCATAAAGCCTGTGGATATCCGACCGCAGGTTCATTTGGCAAAATTCGGCCTTACGGACGAAAATATACTCGTACTCTATATCAAGGGTCAACTCGACGCCTCGGGCAGCCTGAATCCCGACGTGTTTACAAAGGAACTCCTTACGCGCGCCGGAACGGACACGGACTATAAAATAAACAGAAACACCGTCTTTTTTACGGGCGGCGGCGAAACACCTCTGTTGTAATCTTTTGGGGGAAGTGAAATGAAGAAGGAAATTTTCGTTGACATCAACCCATATCAGACCCGCGTGGTGCTCGCGGAGGACAATGCTCCCAGCGAGGTGTATATCGAGCGCAGAGGACGCGAGCGGCTCGTTGGCAACATCTATAAGGGGCGCGTGCAAAACGTGCTTCCGGGCATGCAGGCGGCCTTTGTGGACATCGGTTTGGAGAAGAACGCGTTCCTCTACGCGGGCGATATCCAGACGGACAAGTCCGAGTTCACTTTCAACGGCGAGAGCCCGCAAATCCCCAACGGCGTCCCCAACATCAGGGATATCGTAAAGATCGGGCAGGAGATCATGGTGCAGATCGTCAAGGAGCCCGTGGGCACCAAGGGCGCGCGTGTCACCACGAACATCACGCTTCCCGGCCGCACGCTCGTTTTGATGCCCTCCGTCAACTACATCGGCGTCTCCCGTCGCATCGAGGATGAAGCGGAACGCATGCGCCTCAAGGCGACGTTTGAGCGCGTCGCGGCGCATAAGGGGATGGGCGCGATCGTGCGCACCGCGGCCATCGGCAAGAGCGACGCGGAATTTGAGGCGGATTACGTGTTCCTCAGCCGCCTTTGGGAGCGTATCAGCCAGAAGAGCGAGCTGGTCGCCTCGCCGCGCCTGCTGCACGCGGAGGAGCCGCTGGTGTTTCGCACGATACGGGATATCTTCACGCCCGAAATCGACAGGCTTGTCATCAACGACAAGGAGTTTTTCGACAGGGTGCAGATCGTCGCGGGCATCATTTCGCCCTCCTTGCGCGACAAGGTGGAGCTTTACGACCAAACGCCCGATATGTTTGATATGCTCGGCCTCGACGAGGCGATAAGAAAGGCGCTCGAGCGCAAGGTGTGGATGAAAAACGGCGGCTCCATCATTATCGACCAGACGGAGGCGCTCACCACCATCGACGTGAACACGGGCAAATACGTGGGCAGCGACAACCTTCAGGAGACCATCACGGCCACCAATTGCGAGGCGGCCCGTGAGATCGCGCGCCAACTGCGCCTTCGCGATATCAGCGGCATCATCATTGTGGATTTCATCGACATGGATGAAATCGCCGACAAGGAGCGCGTGCTCGCCACCCTTCGCGCGGAGCTTGCGCGCGACAGGACGAAATCAAACGTCCTTGGCATCACGCAACTCGGCCTTGTGGAGATGACGCGCAAGAAGACGCGCCAGTGCATCTCCAACACGCTCCAGATCGCCTGCCCCTATTGCGGCGGCACGGGCAAGGTGCTTTCCTGTGAAACGATGCTGCTTCGCGTGCGGCGCAAGCTCATGAACGACATCAACACGGGCACGGCCCAGCATTACCTTGTGCGCGTCCATCCGGAGGTCGCAAAGGCGATCGAAGAAAACACGTCCCCCAAGTCCGGCATATTGCCGATTCCCGAAAACGGCGCGGTGTACGTGCGCGCACAAAGGGACATGCATATGGAGGATTTCGAGGTGCGCGCGCTCGTCTCAAAGGAAGAAGCGGCGCTTGCCGCGGCGGACAGCCGCGAATATAATTGAGCGCTGCAAAATTCAAAAAAGGCTAGTGACAGGAATCGCAATCTGTGCTATAATTCAAAATCGTTGACGCGAGAGCGTCGGGCCAATGTAGCTCAGTTGGTAGAGCAGCGCATTCGTAATGCGCAGGTCCAGGGTTCGAGTCCCTGCATTGGCTCCATTTTTTATCGGGGCGTAGCGCAGTTTGGTAGCGCGTTTGGTTCGGGACCAAAAGGTCGCATGTTCAAATCATGTCGCCCCGACCAGAAAAAGCTTAATTCTCTAGGGAATTAAGCTTTTCTTTTACCCACTCCCCACCACACGGTGGCGCATAGTGATGCCTAATTGATTGCTATTACACACACGGCCATCAACCCTACTACCATCTCTATT
>JAEWMV010000127.1 GCA_023393045.1 Bacillota bacterium
AAAGGGGATGGAAGATTTACGACATCTATATAGACGACGGTTTTACAGGAACGAATTTTGAGCGGCCCGGTTTTCAGCGTATGATCGAGGACATAAAATCAGGCAACATCAATGTCGTGCTGACAAAGGACCTTTCCCGTTTAGGTCGCAATTATGTCATGACCGGGCAATACACCGATTTTTTCTTCCCAGAGCATGGCGTCAGGTATGTGGCGGTCAACGACAGCTACGACAGTGAAAAAGACGATAACGACATCGCCCCTTTCAAGAATATCCTCAATGAAATGTACGCGAAGGACATATCCAAAAAGGTGCGCTCTGTACGCTCCACCAGCGCAAGGCAAGGAAAATTCATGGGGAGCAAGCCGCCGTTCGGCTATGTCAAATCGCCTGATAACAAACATCAGCTTGTTGCAGACCCGCCAGCCGCAGAGATTGTCAAACGCATCTTCTGCGAGTTTTCCGGGGGAGACAGCGGACGCAATATCGCCGCCAAGCTCAACGCCGAGGGCGTGGACACTCCCGCCGAATACTACTTCAAGCAAACTGGAAAGCGGGCGACAAGGGGCGATAATTGCCAGCAATGGGGCAGCGCCACGGTCATACAACTATTGAAAAACCAAGTCTATATAGGTGACATGGTTCAATGCAAACGCAAGGTTTCATCCTTTAAGACGAAAAAACGGCTGGTTACTTGCCCCGATGATTGGGTCGTTGTAGAGAACACGCATGAACCGCTCATTGACAAGTACACATGGGATTGCGTGCAACGACGCATGGATGCGACAAAGCGCGCGCCGTCCAATAACACTATCAAGGTGAACGGCATGGAAGAAGTCAATCTCTTTTCCGGGATCATCCGATGTGCCGACTGTGGGGCGGCTATGGCCTTCGTTCGGCGTGAAAGAAAGAGCGGCAAGGAAAAAATGATTTATCGGTGCAGCCGCTACAACAATAACGGCAAAGAGGCTTGCTCCACGCACACTATCGACGCGGAGGTGCTGGAAAGTGTCGTTCTGGCGGATATTCAACACCATGCGGATATGGCGGCGAGGAACGAGCGGAGGCTGCTTGACAGGTTACTTTCTTTTTCCGGGCAGGAGCAGGAGAACAAAAAAACCGCGCAGGAAAAAGCCCTGCGTGACGCGACAAACCGTATTTCGTTTATTGAGGACGCTAGCAAGCGGCTGTTTGAGGAAAAAATTACGGGCAACGTGCCGGATAGCCTATTCAAGAAGATGTTTGCAGACTATGAGCGCGAACTTGCCGGGCTCGAAGAAAAGGCCGCCGACCTGCGGCGAACGATTCAGGGCGAGGCGAACGGCAAGGCCGACGTGATGAAATGGATGTCATTGGTTAAAGAGTGCATTTCCATTGACAAACTTGACCGGGCCACAGCCTTTCAACTCATTGACCATGTAGCGGTGCATGAGCAAGCGGACGAAAATGGGCATACGACCCAAACCGTTCAAATCAAATACAATTTCGTGGGTTATCTAAGCTGACTTCAAGGCCAGAAAAAGCATTAGTGACCGTCATAAAAACGGTCACTAATGGATTGGCGGAGAAGGAGGGATTTGAACCCTCGCGCCAGTTACCCCAGCCTACTCCCTTAGCAGGGGAGCCCCTTACAGCCACTTGGGTACTTCTCCGCGCTGTTATGGCCGACAAAAAAAGAAGTGGGTGATCATGGAAGCCATCGCTCCGTTTCCGTCAAATATGGCGGCAGCCAAGCCGGTTGTCCCCATATTTGGCGGAGAGAGAGGGATTCGAACCCCCGGTGCCTTGCGGCATCACCGGTTTTCAAGACCGGCTCCATAAACCACTCGGACATCTCTCCTCGTCGGCTTGTGTATTATAGCAAACGCGGCGGCAGAGTGTCAAGCGGAAGCGGACGTCCGAAAGGGCTTGCTTTGGCCGTAAATATAAGTTTAAACGGCGGCGTGCTCGTTATGCACATGCGCAGATGATTGATGCGAAAATTCGTTTTTATATCACGCGGATTCTTTTTGATCGTTTTGCCGTTGATGCGCGCGGGCGCAAAGTGTGGTATGCTCTGATATATCGCATACAAAAGGGGAAAACGCCATGAAAACCGTGCTTGTGATAGACGGGCAGGGCGGCCGCATCGGCAAGCTGCTCATCGAGGGGATAAAGGCCGCGGCGCCGGACGCGGAGGTGTTCGCCGTGGGGACAAACAGCATCGCCACCTCCGCCATGCTCAAGGCCGGGGCGGACAGGGGCGCGACGGGAGAGAACGCCGTCGTTGTCAACTGCCGCCATGCGCACATCATCGCGGGGCCGCTTGGCATTGCCGTGGCGGATTCACTCATGGGGGAAATTTCGCCCGTTATGGCAGCGGCCGTGGGGCAAAGCGCGGCCGTGAAGCTGCTTATCCCCATCAACCTGTGCAACACCGTCGTGGTGGGCGCGGCCGATAAATCCATCAAGGAGCTCGTCGCCCTGGCGGTGGCGCAAATCGTGGCCGCCTGCGCTTGACAGCGCGCTTATGCATCGTATAGAATCAACAGCGTAAAGTTCGCCACGAAGGCGGACGCAAAACGCGCAACCGTGTGATGATAACAAAGCCACGAAGGCTCCTGTCCGGCCAAGCCGGGCGCGCTTTCGCGGCATTCTTATATTTTCTGGAGGTTATTCTTATGTCAAACATCAAAAAACTCGTGTTCGCGGCGCTGTGCGTCGCGCTGGGCGTGGTGCTCCCCCTAGCGTTCCACTCCGTGGCCAACGCGGGCAGCATCTTCCTGCCCATGCACATACCGGTGCTGCTGTGCGGCCTCATCTGCGGCTGGCCCTACGGCCTCGCGTGCGGCGTGCTCGCGCCAGTTGTTTCAAGCCTCGCCACGGGCATGCCCCCCGCGGCGTACCTGCCCTCCATGGCGATTGAACTTGCGGTGTACGGCCTTGTTTCCGGCCTCATGATGAAATATGTGCGCACGGGGAAAACATTGTGGGATATCGTCATTTCGCTCGTCGCCGCCATGCTCGCGGGGCGCTTCACCTACGGCGCGCTCAACGCGCTCTTCTTCAGGGCCGGAGATTATTCCCTCGCGGTGTGGCTCACCTCCGCCTTCGTGACGGGACTCCCCGGCATCGCCATACAGGTTGTGCTCATCCCGGCGCTCGTGCTCGCGCTGGAGAGGGCGAAGATACTGCCCCGGCGCTATTGCCGCACATCCCTTGAGGGTTAAGACGATTCTCTTAAAGAAAGCATAAACGCATGGCGGCAGGCGGCTTTGATTGATCTCAAAACCGCCTCCCGCCTGCCGATATTTTTCCATTTCGCTGCAATAGGTTTTTCTTATATGCCGCAAGGGGCTATGCACCTCGATAGAAGCAACCGCTTACTGAATCTTTCAGAAAAACAGCATACTATTCTTCAAAAGACAGGTTCTGGGGGCAATCCGGAAATATTTCTTCGGGTGTAAAATCGGTTGTCGGCGTATTGCGGTCCACCTCTTGAAAACTGATGTTATCGAGCCATACCTGCCCGCTGCCGAACATCAATACGCCGATATTGATAATGGCCGCATTTTCGGGCACATCCAGCACGCAGGAATAATGGTTCCATTCCGTTGTGCCAACGATTGGGCGGGTCTGCAT
>JAEWMV010000152.1 GCA_023393045.1 Bacillota bacterium
CCGCATTCTATGCGGCCGGAATAGGCATATTTCCCCGCGCCGCAAAGCCCTTTTCCCTCCGCGTTTCCGCCTCCATATTGTTCCCGCCGCTGCGCGGCGATGCGGTTCGCTTTCTCCCATACCTCGCGCGATACCAGCGGTTCCACGCGCTGCGGGCAATGGCAGAGCAGCCAGCTTTCGGGCGCGTTTGGGATAATTCGATTCGAGCGATAGGATTCTTTTCTGCTTTTTCCGTTGACGATATAGCCCATGTACGTGGGATTATTGATCATGCGCTTCAGCACGACATCCGCATAGGGCGCGCCGTTTTTGTTGAGGTATCCCATTGCCGCAAGCTGTTTTGAAATGGTATGGAAGCCGTATTCGCCCCTTGCGTAGGTGGAAAAGACATATTCTACGAGCGGGGCAGTGTCAGGGTCAATCGAATAGCCGTCGTTCTCGTCGTTGAACACATAGCCGATGGGGGCGCTTGCCCCATGCCGTTTGCCGTTTTTGCTCGTTTGGCGGTAGCCGAACTTCACGCGCTCGGAGATTTTTCTGCTTTCCTCCTGCGCGACGCTCGCCATGATGGAGAGCCTGAATTCCGCGTCCGGCTCGGCGGTGCACAGGCCCATATCCTCGAAGAATACGTATACATTGTGGGAGAGCAAATCGCGGCAGGTCTGTACGGTGTCGATGATGTCGCGCGCAAAACGCGACACTTCTTTTGTAATCACCATGTCGAACCTGCCCGCCTTCGCGTCCGCAATCATGCGCATGAACTGCACGCGGCGCTCCACGCTCGTGCCGCTGATGCCCTCGTCCGCATAGCCGGGCACATACGCCCAGCAGGGATTGCTTTTTATTTTTTCCTGAAAATACTGCTCCTGATGTGAAAGGCTGTCCAGTTGGATATCCGACTCCGTGCTCACGCGCCCGTAATAGGTGACGCGAAGAGGTTGTTCCATGAACCTGCGGCCGTCCTCAAACATGGGGCGGACTCGTTGCACCATTGCCGGGCGGAATCGTTTTTACCTCCCCCTGCTCCCCGATTTGCTTTGCGATTTTTCTATATTGCTCCGGCGTGATATGCCCTTGCCGATACAGCACATCCAGTATGATCCCCATGAGCCTTTTTTCCATTGCCATGCTCCGATAGTGATTTGATACATGGATATGTTGCAAGGCGGGCCGCTATCACAGCGCCCGCCTTGTGCCATTGCTTCGGTTCGCCAATGCTGCGTGTTATTCCCTAATCGGCAGAGATGAAATCAGCCGCAGATTCTCCCGCCGCACAAACGCGGCCATTTCTTCAAAGCCGAAATCAAGTAATTCCTTTTTATGGCAGTCGCTAGAAAGGATGAAGCGGCAATCCATCCCTGCAAACATGCGGATGAGCTCCGGCGCGGGATACGGCGCGTCCCTATCTCCCTTTGCCATACCGCCCGTGTTGATTTCCACCACCCAGCCGTTCGCCGCGATTTTCTCCGCCGCTTCCCTTGCGGCCGCGAGGTAGCGCGGGTCGGCTTCGTCAAAAAGGGACGAGGCTTTGTTGAACTTGCCCACCAGATCAAAATGCCCAAAGATATCGCCGCGCGCGGACGCGGCTTCACAACAGGTTGCAAAATAATCCTCACACAGCGCGAGATAATCGCCGCGCCAATGCCTTTCCACGTCCGCGCGGAGCGCCTCGCGGCTTACATCCACGGCGACGTAGCGTCCGTCCTTTTTCACATAATGCACGGAGAGGATGACGAAATCCCACTCGCCTGTGAGCGGCGGCGAATAATAATCCTGCTCGATGCCGATGAAAAGGCGGATCTTGTCCGCATATTTATCGCGAAGGCGCAGCAGCGTTTCCCGGTATTGCCCCGCCGCCGTCGGACTCATGCTGCCCTCCGGATCGAAGGGCGCGTAGCTGTGCCCGGAAAAGCCGAGTATGTCGAAGTCCTTCGCTATGGCTTCCCGCACGATTTCTTCAGGCTCGTCCGCCCCGTCGCAAAAGCGCGTGTGCGTATGGTAATTCGCTTTTATCGCCTTGCCGCCAGGTTTCGGGTCTATTATGCCGGGCGCTTCTGTCATGTCATCTTTTCCTGCTTTACTTTTTTATCGATCACGTGCCGCGAGGCGAGCTCCTCCCTGATTTCGCCGAGGGAAATTCCCATTTCGCTCATGAGCACCAATATATGATAGGCGAGGTCGGCAATTTCATAAACCGTTTCCCGTTTATCCCCGGACTTGCCCGCGATGATGACTTCCGTGCTTTCCTCGCCCACTTTTTTGAGCATCTTATCCAGGCCTTTTTCAAAAAGGTAGGATGTGTAGGAACCCTCCTTCGGTTCCGCCCTGCGCCTTTCGATGAGCGCCATGAGCCTGTCCATGGAGAATTCCGCCCGATCCTCCAGGATAGCGTTCATAAAGCAGGAATCCGCGCCCGTATGGCAAGCGGGACCGTCCTTTATCACCTCGATGAGCAGCGCGTCACAATCACAGTCGGCGGTTACGGATACGATATGCTGGTAATTGCCGGAGGTCTCGCCCTTTAGCCACAACTGCCGGCGGGAGCGGCTATAAAAACACGTGAGCTTCTTCTCGAGCGATACCGCGAGGCTCTCCCTGTTCATGTAGGCGAGCGTGAGCACCTTTTTTGTGTAAAAATCCACAATGATGGCGCTGATCAGGCCTTTGTCGTCAAACTTCAGCGTGTCGATATCAAACATGCAAACCCTCCGTGCGCGTGCCCGCGCGTTTCGTTTCATCGTATTTTGCCCGCCCGTCACAGGCGGACGTGGATGTCGTTCTCCTTGAGTTCCCGCTTCAACTCCGCAATTTTTACATCGCCAAAATGGAAAATCGAGGCCGCAAGCCCTGCGTCCACATCGGGAAGCGCCTTGAACAGGTCGATGAAATGTTGCGCGCTGCCCGCGCCGCCGGAGGCGATGACGGGCACGCTGACGGCGCTCGATACCGCCCCGAGCATCTCCAAATCGAAGCCGCGCCGCACCCCGTCCGTATCGATGGAGTTGAGCACGACCTCCCCCGCCCCATTCTGCACGCAGCGTTTTATCCAGGATACGGCCTCGAGTCCCGTGTCGTCCCTTCCGCCCCGCGCAAAAACGCGGAACCGCCCCTCCACGCGCTTTGCGTCCACGGAGATGACCACGCATTGGTCGCCGTACTTTTTCGCGGCCTGCGCGATAAGGGAAGGATTCTTTATTGCGCCGGAATTGACGCTCACTTTGTCCGCGCCGCATTTCAATACGCGCTCAAAGTCCTCCACGGTTTCGATGCCGCCCCCCACGGTAAGGGGGATAAACACGGTTTCGGCGGTCTGGCACAGGATATCCGCAAACAGCGCGCGTCCTTCCGAGGACGCCGTAATGTCGTAAAACACCAGCTCGTCCGCGCCGTAGTCGCTGTAGTAGGCGGCGAGCGCCACGGGAGAGCTCACATCGCAAAGGTCGAGGAAGTTTACGCCCTTCACAACGCGCCCGTCCCTCACATCCAAACAGGGGATGATGCGCTTGGTTATCATGCCGCCCCTCCAATCCCAATGGCCTGCACCAAATCAATGGCGCCCGTGTAATACGCCTTGCCGATGATTGCCCCGTAAAGGCCCATCTGCGCAAGCGCCCCGATGTCCGCGAGGCTTGATACACCGCCGGAGGCGACGATATCGACCTGATAAATTTCCTTCAGTTTCCGATAAAGGGCAAGATTTGTGCCCTCCATCGCGCCGTCCTTTGCGATATCGGTGCAAACGACGGTTTTCACGCCGGCGGCGCACATATCCGCAAAGAAGGCTTCAAGCGTATAGGACGAAAGCTCCCTCCAGCCCTTGACCGCCACATATCCGTCTTTGATATCCGCGCCCGCGGCGATGGCGTCCCCGAACAACCGCACGGCCTGTTTCGCAAAGCCCGGCTCCGTGGCGGCCGCGGTGCCGAGCACCACGCGGTCGATTCCTGCGTTCAGGTATTTCTCAATGGTTCCGAGGGAACGGATTCCGCCGCCAAACTGTATGAACAGACCCGCCTGCGCGGCAATTCTTTTTATTGTTTCAAGGTTGGGCGTGCCGCCGTCACGCGCGCCTTCGAGGTCCACCATGTGCATATGCGTCGCGCCGACCGTCCTGAAGCGCGCAGCCACGGCGAGCGGGTCGTCGTTATAGACGCGCATCTTTTCATAGTCACCCTTGTACAGGCGCACGGCTTTGCCGCCGTAGAGGTCGATTGCGGGAAAAATCAGCATACTTCCTCCATTTTTATCCTCACATCTCGCAGAAGGCTTTGAGTATATTCAGCCCTGCCCTGCCGCTCTTTTCCGGGTGGAACTGGCACCCGCAGACGTTGTCCCTTTGCACGGCGGCGGTCAGCGCCGCGCCGTATTCCGCCGTTGCGGCAACGTAGGGTGCGCAGCCGTCCGCATAATAGGAATGGACGAAATAGACGAAATCTCCCTCGCCAGTATACTTGAATAGCGGCGCTTTTTGTCCCGTAAGATGCAGCGCGTTCCATCCGATATGGGGGATTTTCAGCCCGGCGGGCACAACCTCGGCGATGGGGCGCACGCTTCCGGGGATAAGCGCAAGCCCTTCGTGCTCCCCGTATTCAAAGCTGCGCTCAAACAAAAGCTGCATGCCGAGGCATACGCCCAGCAAGGGCTTGCCCTTTTCGGCCTCCCGGCTGACAAGGTCGCCAAGTCCTTTTGCCTTGAGCTT
>JAEWMV010000180.1 GCA_023393045.1 Bacillota bacterium
TATCTCCTCGCGGCAGACCGAGAGGCGCTTCGCGTCCGGCTCCCATACGCCGTCTATCATGGCCTCGACATGGCCCTGCAGCGCGGTGAGCGGCGTGCGCAGTTCGTGCGCCACATCCGCTGTGAGGCGCTTTCTCAGGCGGGCCTGCTCCTCAAGCGAGTCCGCAAGGCTGTTGACCGAGCCTGTCAGTTCGATAATTTCCGCCGTGGAGGAGTTCGCCGGAATTCTGTTGGAATAATCCCCGGCGGCGATTTTGCCGGTTGCGCCGATCACCGCGGCGATCGGCCCGGCGATGAGCTTGGCAAGGTACGCGCCCAGAAGCAGGCACAGCGCCAGCGACACGCCCGCCGCGATGAGCAGGAAGCGGTTGAGCCCGTCGAGAAACTGAATGTCCGCGTCGCTGTAGAAATACGGACCGTAATAGCCGATGAACACGGTTCCCGCCGTTTTGCCCTCCAGGACGACTTCGCGCTGCTTTTCCTCATAGCCACCATCGAAGCCGCCGTGATAGGCTTGCATGTTTTTCGCCATGTTTTCGAGGATGAGCATGCACATGCCGTTGTTGTGCTCCTGCGCGTCCCACACGACGGAACCCGCCCCGTCGCGCACGCGCAAGATGAACCCCTCGCTCAAAAGGTCCATGCCGACTTCCTCAAGGCTCAGCGCGCTCCACTTGTTGCCGGAGCGCGCATAGAGCTGCTTCAATTGCTCCACCGTGTCGTCGATGGTGGAATTGAGCTTACCCAGGGTGTAGGTTTCAAACTGCTTGCCGAGGATGAAGTTGGCAAACACCGTGATGAGCACGAAGGTAAAGAGCGTGAGCAGCAAAAAAGCGAGCGTCAGTTTTTTTCTAAGGCGCATGGCCCTCATTCCTCCTCACCGCCAAACCTGTACCCCACGCCGCGCACGGTGAGGATATAGCGCGGATTTTTCGCATCCGGCTCAATCTTTTGCCGGAGGTTCTTCATGTGGGTGTCAATCACGCGGTCAAACCCCTCGAAATCGTCGGGCAGGGCGAAGCGGATCAGCTCCTCCCGCGAGAACGCCCTTTCCGGGCGGCCCGCGAGCGTGACGAGCAGGCTGAATTCGCTGGGCGTGAGCGGCGCCGCCGCACCGCCTTTATATACGGCGCGCCTGTGCGTATCGATGACGAGCGCGCGCCCGTCATAGCTGTGTTCGCCGGAAGCCAGGGACGTTTCGCCCTCCGTGCGGCGCAGCAGCGCATGCACGCGCGCTATAACCTGCCGTGGGCTGAAGGGCTTTGTCACATAATCGTCCGCGCCGATGTCCAAACCGAGGAGTATATCTTCCTCCTCGGTTTTGGCCGTGAGCATGAGGATGGGCGCGCGGGAGCGTTTTCGTATCGCGCGGCAGACCTCCTCGCCGGAAAGTCCCGGCAGCATGAGGTCGAGCAGCACCAGCGCGGGGGAAATTTCATCAAAGAGCCTGAGCGCATCCTGTCCGTCGTAGGCGCACGCGACGGTGAACCCTTCTTTTTCAAGATAGGATTTCAGAACCTCCGCGATGTTGACTTCGTCCTCAACGACGAGTATCGTATGCGTCTTGACCATGTTCCGCTCCTGTTTTATGCCGCCGTATCCTCAAGCTTCTAGAGAATAGGGCTTGAGCAGCACGTCGAAGTCGTTGCCGCCCTCGTCCTGCATGGTCATGAGCACCCAGCCCGAAACGTTCGCCACGTCCACGCCGACGTCCCTCAGCGCCTCGGCGTCGAGCACGAACACAAGGTCTTTGTCGTTGTTGGTATAATCCTTCGCCCACTCGAACTTGCCGCCTGTGAGCGCGACGCCGAAATGGTCGAGCTCGCCGTGATAGGAAAGCAGGGCACGGTCATATTCCACCGCCTCAAAGAGCGCTTCGGTGAAGCCGTCCTTCGCGCCCGTGCCTTCGCCCGCGCCGAGCACGGCGTAGAGCGAAGCGTCGTCCGCGCGGAAGCCCGCGGGAAGATCGCCCGTGTCAAGCCCCGCGTCGAGGAAGGGCGCAAGCGGCGTTTGAATCAGCACGTCCTCGTCACCGGATTTGCTGAAATCCCCGCTGACAAGCAGCCTGGTTTCGCCGTCCGCGCTCAGCCCCATATAGGGCGCGGCGGAATCGGTTTCAACCAGCAGCGACGGGTAGGCGGCCAGTATGTCGTCAAGCGACTCCCCGGCATAGGTCTTCGTCACATCGAGCGCGGCGCACCCCGCGAAAAGCAGGGCCGCGGCAAAAAGGGAAACCGTTGCTATCGTGAACTTTTTCATCGTGTTCATCGTAAAATCCTCCATTTATCAGTCCTTCAAGCGAAAACGCTTGAGGCGAAGCGCGTTGGTCACCACGGAAACGGAGCTTAGCGCCATCGCCGCGCCCGCAAACATGGGCGTGAGCAGCGGGCCGCCGAAGGCGAAGAACAGCCCCGCCGCGAACGGTATGCCTATGGTGTTGTACGCGAACGCCCAGAAGAGGTTTTGGCGTATGTTGCGGATGGTCGCGCGGCTCAAGGCGATAGCCGCGGCGACTGCGTTGATATCCCCGCGCATGAGCACAACGTCCGCCGATTCCACGGCAACGTCCGTGCCCGTGCCGATGGCCATGCCCACGTCCGATTGCACGAGGGCGGGCGCGTCGTTGATGCCGTCCCCCACCATCGCCACGCGGCGGCCCTGTTTTTGCAGCTTTTCCACCTCGGCGGCCTTGCCGTCGGGCAGCACGTCGGAGAGCACATGCTCGATGCCCACACTCTTTGCGACGGCCGCGGCCGTGCTCGCATTGTCCCCGGTGAGCATATAAACGTCCAGCCCCATCGACTTGAGCCGTTCGATCGCCTGCTTGCTCGTAGGCTTCACGGCGTCCGCCGCGGCCATGAGCGCGGCGATGCGATTGTCCACCGCGATGTACATCAGGGTTTTGCCCGCGCCGGAAAGGACTTTCGCGTCATCGCCGCACACGGCGAGGTCGATTTCGTTCTCCTCCATGAGCTTGCGGTTGCCCGCGAGCACGCGCGCGCCGCCGACGGCGGCGTCGATGCCGCGCCCCGCCACCGCGCGGAAGCTTTCCGGCTGGGTGAGGGTCAGGCCGCGCTCCTTCGCGCCTTCCACGATGGCGCGGGCGATGGGATGCTCCGAACCCAGCTCCGCGGACGCGCCGAGCGCGAGGATTGCCGCCTCTGCAGCGCCGTTATAGACGCGGATGTCCGTAAGCTCCGGCTTGCCCTGCGTGATGGTGCCGGTCTTGTCGAGCACGACGGTGTTGACGGCGTGGGTCGTTTCCAGCGCTTCGCCGCCCTTGATGAGCACGCCGAGCTCCGCCCCCTTGCCCGTGCCGACCATGATGGCCGTGGGCGTCGCGAGGCCCAGCGCGCAGGGGCAGGCGATGACCAGCACCGTGACGAATATGTTGAGCGCGAAGTTAAAATCCTTGCCCGCAATCAGCCATATGGCGGCGGAAACGAAGGCGATGCCAAGCACCGCGGGCACGAAGTAGCCCGAAATCACGTCCGCAAGCTTTGCGATGGGAGCTTTCCTCCCCTGCGCCTGCTCGACGAGCTGAATGATTTTGGAAAGCGCGGTGTCCTCGCCCACATGCGTGACGGTGAAATATATCAGCCCTTCCCCGTTGATGCTGCCGCCCGTAAGGGCGGAGCCGACCTGTTTTTCCACGGGCAGGCTCTCACCCGTGAGCATGGATTCATCCACGCTCGACGCGCCCTGCGTCACCACGCCGTCCACGGGGATGGAGGAGCCGGGGCGCACGAGCACCACGTCGCCCACGGCGACCTCGTCGAGCGCGACCTCCATTTCAATGCCGTTTTTGACGATGATCGCGGTCGCGGGCTTGAGATCCATCAGCTTTTTGATGGCCTCGGAGGTCTTGCTCTTGCTCACGGCCTCGAGATACTTGCCGAGCATCACCAGGGTGACGACCACGGCCGCGGACTCAAAGTAGAGCATCTGCGCATAGTGGAAGTCGCCAAGGGCGATGAGCACCGTCGCGTAAACGCCGTAGAGGAACGCGCTGCCCGTGCCGATGGCGACGAGCGTATCCATATTGGGCGAACCCTTAAAGAGCGTTTTAAAGCCCACGCTGAAGAATTTTCCGCCCGCGACCAGCACCGGCGCGGTCAAAACGAGCTGCACCAACGCGAAGACGAGCGGGAAGTTATGCGGATTCATGAAAGCGGGCAGCGGCACCCCAAGCGACGGGAACATGTGGGACATGGCGATGTAGAGGATGGGCGCTGCGAACACGATGGCGACGATGAGCCTGTGCTTCATCCTGCGAAGCGCCTTCTCCCGCGCCTCGCGCTCCGCGTCGGCGGCGTCCTCGCCCTTGAGTTCAAGGGGCGTATAGCCCGCGCCCGTAATCGCCTCGCGTATCTGCGAGAGCTTGACCGTGGCCGGGTCGTAGGTGAAGGAGGCGCGGTTGGTGGCGAGGTTGACGGAAACCTCCGTCACGCCCTCGAGTTTTTTGATTGCGCGTTCAACCGCTGCCGAGCAGGAGGCGCAGGTCATGCCCTCCACGGCAAGCTCCGCGCGCTTGCCCGCGCGGGGTTCAACGAGGCCGTATCCCGCGTCCTCGACCGCCTTTTGCAGCGTGCCGAAGTCGACGCGCCCTTCGTCATAGCGCACGGCGAGCTTTTCCGCGGCGAGGTTGACCGCGGCCGATTCCACGCCGGATATTTTACCCGCGGCCTTCTCCACATGCGCGGCGCAGGCGGCGCATGTCATGCCGGTTACGGTGAAGCTGGTTTCTTTCATGTTTGTGTCTCCTTTATATGCAAACGTCAGTTCGTTTATTTTCGCAGCTTGGCGGCGTATCGCTCTTTGCGTGTCACTGTGCTGCGGCGGACTCAAGGGTGTCCACTACAAGAATTCTACCCGGAATCATGCCCATCCAGCAAGTGTAGGATACGAGCCCGGTCTCCTCCGGCGTGAAGGAGAACACATTGTCGCCCGCGTTGAGGGATTGTTCGATGCCGTAGGAGGGCATTACGATGGAGGCGTTGCAGCCGTTGATTGCGGACTTGCTGGCAACGATGTTGAATTCGACGGGCACGCCCTTTTGCACGATGATGTAGGGATAGTGGCCGCGCGTGAGCTCTGTCTCGACCTTCTGCACGCCGTCTTCAAGGGTGGCCGCGATATAGCCCTTGTCAAGCGCTTCCCGTATGAGCGCGGCGGTTTCGTCCCCGGGTTCTTCGGTGTCCTCACCGCCCCGGGGATCCCCCGTCTGCGTGCCCTGCCCCTGTTGGGCGGTGGGCTGCGGGGACGGTTGCTGCACGACGCCCGTATCGAGCAGCGCGGAGGCGTTGCTCGCCATCACCACGGCAAAGAAGAGTATCAGCGCGGCGCTCACACGCTGGATCCCGCGCGTGAATTTGCCTTTAAGAGAGGAGAACACCACGCCCGCGCCGAGCATGAGCGGCACCGTGCCGAGCGAAAAGAGCAGCATGGAAAGCGCCCCCTTGAGGGCCGAGCCGGAAGCGAGCGCGTAGAGCTGCATGGCCTGCAGAGGGCCACAGGGCATCAGGCCGTTGAGCAGCCCGACCACAAAGGGTCCCTTGCCCAGCTTGGCCTTATCGGCCTTATTCGACCAGGCGGCGGGCAGGCGCGGCGTGAGCCACCACGGCAGCCAGCCGAGCATGGAAAGCCCCATGAGCAGCATGAAGGCGGCGGCGGCGACGAGGATGGCCGCTTTTACGCCCGCGCTGATAAAAAGCGTTTCGCCAACGGCGCCAACGATTGCGCCCACGGCGGTGTAGGAAATAACGCGGCCGAGGTTATAGAGCAGCGGCCGCGCGAGGCGCCCCGCTTTGTCTTTGGCGTCCCCCACGCTCTGGCTCAAATTGATGCCGCCGCACATGGCGATGCAGTGCACGCTTGTAAGAAGGCCCGTGAGGAAAAGCGCGGAGAGCGAAATCGTGCTGTCTATTTTGGGTATGAAGCCGATGAAGTCGAAACCGACGGTGTGGCGCACGATGAGATAGAGCGCGGCGATAACCAGCAAAACGGGCGCGACTTTTAAAAGCGGCTCCCGCTCGCGTCCGGCGACGCGCGCCTTGTAGCCCTCTTTGCCAATCGCGTCGGCAATGGCCGCCTCGTTTGTGATTGTATCATCGTACGAAACCTCCGCGCGTTTTTTCGCAAACGACGCGCTCGCGCCCTTTACGCCGTTTACGCGCATGGCCGCTTTTTTTACGCGCTGCTCGCAATGGCCGCACGTCATGCCCGATATGTGAAACACCGCTTGTTTGAGCATCCTCTTTCCTCCCGATTTTCGCATCTCATCCGTCCCGTGCGGTTGCGCCAGCGCAGCCGTAAATCAATTCCGGAGTATTTTTATGATAGCACTCTGTTGTGAAGATTGTATGTAGACGAAAAACTTGCATGGACATACATCATATAGTGTTAAAATACCGGCAGTGGTAAGTTGACTTCCCTTTTATTATATTATATAATTACTTTAATTTATACAAAGTTTAAAATTTAGTAATATGGAGCGGCGCTGAAAGGATATGTAAATTCGCTTTTACCGGCAAAACGCATGGGATTTTGAATTCATCAGGGCGGCAAGCTTTGATCATTCGACTTGAAGGGGACCGGTGTATTGATACTGCATTATGTGATTATCGGATTGGGTACACTTGCCGGGATTTATTTGAATTACCGTTTCAACAGGCAAATCGTCGCGTACCAGATTCTCGGCAGTATCACGATTGCGTTTGTCGGAGCGTTGGCTTGCCTTATCGTTTCGGGTGTCCTCTATTTCCTCGACTATTCCACATTTGTGCTATACACCGCGCTCAGCGGCGTGTTGATTATGGGCGTCTATATAGGCGTTTCTTTGGTTTTGCGGCACAAGAAGCTGATTTCGGCGCGCGCCAAGGCCAAGCGCCCCGCAAAGACGGCCCTCTCCCCCGCGCCCGAGGGAAGTCAGGTCGCCCAAGTCCATGCCGCGCCGGTTCTTGAACCCGAGGCGCCCGCCGTCCAATCCGCCGAAGCGGTTGTTCCGGCGCTGGAGGAAGACCTCGGGCTTGTTGGTGTGGGTGCGCTTGAAGCAGCGCTCCGCGTGCAGGATGAAGCGCAGACGCCGCCTGAGGAAGATTTCAACCTGCTTGCCGCGCAGATTGTGGACGCGGCTATTGCCTCAATGGGCAGTGCGGCCGTTGAGGAAGAAACCACAGAACCCGTCGAGGAAGCGGCTGAAGAAGGCGAAGAGGCGGCTATCGAGCCTATCGAAGAAGTTGCCGAGGAAGCGGAAACCGCTGCGCCTGACGAAGAGGCCATCGAGGAAGCGGAGGCCGAACCCGAAGAGATCACCGAGAAAGAGGAAGAAATAGAGGACTTCGAGCCTGTCGCCGCGTGCATCGAGGTGGAGGAAGAAGAAGCCGAATCCGCCGAAGAGGTTGCCGAGCCGGTCGAAGAAACCGCGGAAGAAGAACCCTCCGAAAAGGTTGAGGAAGAGGCCACCGAGGCGGTCGAAGAGGTCGTCGAGGAAGCCGATGAATCCACCGAGGCGGAAATCGCAGAGGAAGCCGCCGAAGAAGAAGTCATCAAAGAAGAACCCGCCGGGGAGGTCACGGAGAAGGAGACCGACGAATCCGCTGAAGCAGCCACCGAAGAAGCAGAAACGGAACCCGAAGAGGAAATCGCCGAGAAAGAGGAAGAAACAGAGGACTTCGAGCCTGTCGCCACGTGCATCGAGGCGGAGGAAGAAGAAGCTGAAGATCTCAGCGAAGAGGCTATCGAGGAAGAAGCCGACGAATCCGCTGAAATAGCCCCCGAAGAAACGGAAGCGGAACCCGAAGAGGAAATTACCGAAGAAGCGCCCGCCGAGGCGGAAGCGGCCGGAGGCGGAGAAGAAACCTTCGAGCCTGTCGAGTTGGCCGTTACGGCGCAAGAAGCCGACGAATCCGGCGAAGAAGCCGTGATGCAGGGAGAGACCCCTGTGCCCGAGGCGGAAGCCGCCAAAGAAACTCCCGCGCCGCAAAGCAGGGCGGACGCCCTGCTCACAAAGGCACGCTTGCTCGCGGCGCAGTCGCATTACCGCATCGCGCTCGACCTGCTCGACGCCTGCGCGCGCGAAGCGGAGGAT
>JAEWMV010000056.1 GCA_023393045.1 Bacillota bacterium
CCCTCTACGCTTATGCGGCCAAAGGCGCCAAAGCCGGGCAAGCGCGTGTTCATAGAGCGCATCCCGTTTTTATGGAAGCGTTTCGGCTTCACCACAAAGGTGACCGTGCGCAACATATTCCGCTATAAAAAGCGTTTTTTTATGAGCGTGGTCGGCATCGCGGGCAGCTGCGCGCTGCTCGTGACGGGCTTTGGCATCAAGCACTCCATCTATGGCATCATTGACGTGCAGTTTTCAAAGCTCTGGCACATGGGCATGCAGGCCTACGCCTATGACCCCATGCCGCTTGAGGACATGACGGAACTCGTTTTGAAGAACGACGCCGCGCAGTATATCGAGGACGTAGTGTATTGCCTCGACAGCGTGTGCGAGGCGGGCGCGGGGGACATTAAGGAGGACAACATCCATCTGATGGGCGTGGAGGACGCCGGGGCTTTGGAAAAGATGATTACGCTCATAGACGATAAGGGCGGCGCCGTCCCGCTTACGGACGACGGCGCGGTAATCACGCAAAAGCTCGCCTCCATCCTCTCCGCCGGCCCGGGCGACGCGCTCACGGTGTACAACGGCTCCAAGGAATACGAGGTCGCGGTGACGGGCGTCACCGAAAACTATGTGAATCACTATATCTACATGAGCGCGGGCTGTTATGAGAAGGTCTTCGGCAAACCCATGCAGTACAACGGGTTCCTCGCCAACCTCGCCGGGGGCGTCGGGGAGGATCAGCTGGACGCGATCACGTCCCTGCTCTTATCGGACCAGCGCATGTACACGGTGCGCTCCATGGAGAGCATTTATAAGATGGTAACGGATTCGCTGAGCATACTGGACTATATCGTACTCGTGCTCATCGTCGGCTCCGCCATACTCACCTTCGTGGTGATGCTTAACCTCACCAACATCAACATAGGCGAGCGCATGCGCGAGCTTGCGACGCTGCGCGTGCTGGGCTTTTACGACAAGGAGATGTACGACTATATTTTCAGGGAAAACAATACCCTCGCGGCGATTGGCGCGGCCGCGGGGCTGCTCTTTGGCAAATACATGCACACGTTCATCATACGCACCTGCGAGGTGGACCTTGTGATGTTCGTGCGCACGGCGGGCGCGATGAGCTATGTGTACGCGTTTTTCATGACGCTCATCTTCTCGCTGATGGTGAACTTCATGATGCGGCGCAAGGTGAATTCCATAGACATGGTGCACTCGCTCAAGAGCGCGGAATGATAAAAGAGGTGATTTTATGAAAAGAGCAACGAGGATAGTGTGCCTTGTTATCGCGGCGATCTTCATCGCGGTAACGCTCATATCCGTTTTTATGAGCATTGCCAACGCAGAGGGATTGGACTATGGCGGCACGCGCGGGGAAACCGTGTACGTCGAGGCGGACGCAAACGGCAATCCGCTCTCGATGATATCAAGCGTCTATATCAGCAATCCGGATAAGGCGCAGAGTATCACCGACTACACGACGCTTACGGATATCAAGAACATCTCCGGCAGCGAAGCGCCCGTGATAGAAGGGGACGCCGTGACCTTCGCCGCGGACGGCGAAGACGTGTGCTATCAAGGCACCGCTTCCGGTCAGCTGCCCTTTTCGGTGAGCGTCGCGTACTATCTCGACGGCGCTCCCATCGCGCCCGGGGAGATCGCGGGCAAAAGCGGCAAGGTCAGGATTGAGGTGAAGAGCGCCAACAACCTCATGCGCGAGGCCATGGTGGACGGCGAGATGATGGAGCTCTACGTTCCCTTTTCGGTCATCTGCATGATGACGCTGGACGATTCCTTCACCGCCGTTTCGGCGGAAGGGGCGAAGCTCAGCGCGCAGGCGGGGCAGATCACCATACTCTCCGTGCTCCTGCCCGGGCTTGCGGAGAGCCTGGACGCGCAGGAGGGCGACAGGATACGGGACAGCTTTGTCGTCGAGGCGGACGCCAAGAGCTTTGAACTCGGCTCCATGATGTTCGTGGGCATGACGGGCATCATCGACGAAAACGACCTTACGGGCATAGATGATATCGAAGGATTGTTGAATGCGCTCAGCGACATCAGCGCCGCTTCCACGGAACTCTACAAAGGCGCAAAGTCCTTGAGAAACGGGCTGGAGGGATTTACGGACGGCTTTTTGCTCTACGCTTCGGGCGTTTCCGATGCGAGCGAGGGGACGCGCAAGGCGGCGGACGGCGCAGGAGAGCTTTCCGCCGGGATGGATGAGCTCAACGACGGAACATGGCAGGTGGCAACTTCCGTGGACCAAATCGCATCCGCGCTCGACCAGGCGCGCGACCAGCTCAATGCCGCCACAGATCCCGACGCGGAGGTGGACGAGGCGACCAGCCAGATGATCCGCGACGCGATCAACGCGGCTGTGCGCGAGAACGCGCAGGAAATCGAAAACCAGCTTGCCGCGGCGCTCGACGCGCGGCTCGCGCCCTATATTCCGGATGAAACGATACGCCAAGCTATTGTGGAGGGCGTAATCGCAGACCTCGACCTTGATTCCTTCGAGGTGGACGTGAGCGATGAAATGATAAAGAACATCCGCAACGCCATCCTCGCCACGCGGCAGACGCAGGAGATGCTCACGATGCTCAACGAGCTCGCCGACGGCGCGCAGGAGCTTTCAAGGGGCGCGGGGCAGCTTGCCGTGGGTTCGGACAAAATCAACGACGCGCTCAAGGAGCTTGCCAAAGGCATTTCGGAGCTTGCAGACGGGCTCGACGAGCTCGACGCAAACGGCGAAACCATGCTGAAGGCTTTGAAGAGCCTGACGCGCGGGAGCCGCGCGCTCACGGACGGCCTCAAGGCGCTCAGCGAGGACGGGCTAAAATCCGTGGTGGACGAAACGGATAAGTTGGGCGTTTCCCTCTCGAGGAAGGACGCGCTGCTCTCCCTCGCGGAGGAGTACACGTCTTTCACCTGCACGAAGCCGCAGATAGGGGACACGGTGCAGTTCATGTTCACGACCGAGGAGATCATCGCGGAGGCGCCCATTGAGAATACGCCCGGCGTGACGGATTCGCCCGGCGCGCAGGCGGGGAATGAAGGGGCGCAGGGAAACGACGAATCCTTCTTCCAAAAGGTCGGGGACTGGTTTTCCGACGTGTTCGAATCGATAAAAGGCTGGTTTGCATAAAGCGATTCTTTATTTGGCGCAAGCGGGCGGCACAGGCTGCCCGCTTGCCATATTTTATCCGAATTTATACACAATGAAGGCGCACTTTCGCAATTGCGGTTCCAAATTCTCTTCGTATAATCGCATCATAAAAGCAGATGTTATGCGAAAGGAGTGCGCAATATGGAAAACAACAACTGGAAATGGTATGAAGATAACAGGACGGGACAAACCCCG
>JAEWMV010000094.1 GCA_023393045.1 Bacillota bacterium
TCAAATAAACGCACGGCAGGATTTCCATCGAGCACCTCAGTCAAGCGCTGCCAGTCAAGCGTTGAATAGTTTTCGGAAATACCAATCACCGGCCCCGAATCCGCCTCGTATACTTCTGTTTGTGCAACTTGGGGATTTCTCACAGCGATGGTCGTATAAAGCGCTTCCATGCCGCTCTCCGTAGAATGAGCGGATTGATACAGATATACGCCCAAGCATAGCGCGGCGCAGGCAATGGCAAGCAAAAGCACCCACAGCGCGATTTTTACCGGGCGGCGTAACAGATGAATAAGTATCATTCGCTGTTTCATAACGGATTCTCCTGCTAAGAATAACATTCAAGGTCACGCAGAGCAATAGAGCAGAGATCAGTTATTCATATGTTTCTCAATATGGATATGGACACGGAGGTCCGCTGCAAGGAATTAGATAAGTTTCATCCAATCCGCACACGCACCATTTTCTAAAACGATGTTGGTTCCCAACATGCCCCTTGTCAACATAATTAAGATTATGTGGCTCCCAATCAGGCGGTGTAAGGGACTGGGATACTATTATCCCACATGCTTTGCACGTTGTTATAGAATGCAACTGATATTGGTGCTCATTCGAGTCATATCCCCAGTATATTTTTTTTACAGTCGTCTCAGTCTGCGTGTGTGAACAACTGCGTTGAACAGCACTATCAGTTCCACCTTCGGCAAAAACCTCTGCTGTACACATAACGGTAAACGTCAATACAAGCAGAATGCACAGGAATTTCTTAAGCATTTTCATGTTTCCCCCTTCTACAAGTTTCTAGGATTGGATGCTATTGCTCTGCACTTCCAAATGAAATTAATTGCCTCTTTACTTCATTGACACGCCAGCAAAACGGAATATGACACAATAAATAAATTTTCATATTTATGTCACAATTACCAGTTTATTAATCAAACGCATTTGCGCCATGCCCGCGCGGGAAGCGCGGCTTTTTTCTTCAATGCGTAAATACCCTCTTGACGCATAATACAATGCGTTATATAGTATTGTGCGAAAGGAGGTGTTTCCATGCTTGATCCGCAGATGAAACGCGGTCTTCTGGAAACCTGCATCCTGTCCGCTATCAGCCGCGAGGATTCTTATGGATATAAGATCATCAAGGACCTTTCCGGCTGCATCGAAATTTCGGAATCCACGCTCTATCCCATATTGCGCAGGCTGGAGGCGGCTGGATGCCTGTGCGTGTATACGGTGGAGCACAACAGCCGCCTGCGCAAATTTTACCGGATTACGGACGCCGGGCACGCGCAGATTGCCGATTTTTTGACGAGCTGGCGGGAAGTTGCCGCGATGTATGAATTTATCAAGGGAGGAGCGCGCAATGACAAAACATGAATTTTTAAAGGACCTCGCCAACCGTCTTTCCCAGCTGCCCGGGGATGAGGTCGACAAGCAGCTCGCCTATTACGCGGAGCTGATCGACGACATGATGGAGGACGGCATCCTCGAGGAGCGGGCGGTTGAAAAGCTGGGGGATGTGGCGAGTATCGCGCAGACCATTTTGCAGGAAACGCCGCTGCCCGTGCTGATGAAATCCCGGATGAAGGCGGGCGGCGGCTGGACGGCGCTGCGCATCGCGCTGCTGGTGCTGGGCTCCCCCATATGGCTGCCGATACTGCTCGCGCTCATTGCCGTGCTGCTCGCGGTTTATCTCGTCATCTGGTCGGTCATCGTAGTGCTCTTTGCCGCGGTGCTCTCCATCGCGCTCGCGGGGCTCGCGCTGATCGTTGGCGCGTTCCTGAACATCGGCGGGCTGCTGCCGGGGGACCTGCTGCTCTTCGGCGCGGGCCTCACCCTTGCGGGAATCAGCATCCTCGCCTTCTTTGGCGCGCTCGCCGCGGCGAAAGGACTTGTGAAACTCACGGCGCTCATCGCGCGCGGCATTAAATCATTGTTTATCAGGAAGGAGAACGGGAAATGAACAGGACGCTTAAAAACGCGCTCATCGTCGCATGCGCGCTGGCGCTCGCCGGCGTGCTCATCGTTTGCGCGGCGTACGCGTTCGGCGCGCGGCCGGGTCTATTATGGAACACAGGGCGCTGGGGGTTCCCGTATGTGAACATCGGCGCGTCCGGCATGTCCGGATACAGGGCGTGGGACAACGCCTTTGATGCGGACGGAAATTATGAAATCGCCCCGGATAAAATCGAGAGCCTCGCGCTCGACTGGATTGCGGGGAACGTGACGATCCTGATTGACGACGGAAACGAAATCAGGTTGAGCGAAAAGGCCGCGGCGCCCATCCCGGAGGAAGCCGCGCTGCGCTACGGCGTGGAGAACGGCACACTCCACGTGCAATACTGCCCGCAGAACGCCAAGGGCAGGCTGCCCGAAAAGGAGCTGATTGTGACCATCCCCAGGGCGCTTGCCGACAACATGGCATCCTTTTCGTACGACGCCTCGTCGGCCTCGCTGCTCGTGAACGACATCGTGGCGCAGAGCTTCCACTTCGACAGCAGTTCGGGGAACCTCGAGGCCGCCTCCATCCGGGCGGACACCGTCAAACTCAACGCGTCCAGCGGGGATATCCGCTTCTCGGGCGAATATGCAAAACTCGACGCGGACACCAGCTCCGGCAAAGTAACGCTGGAGAGCCTTGGCAATGCGGCTTCCACCGCGATCAACACCTCCTCGGGCGATGTTCATATATCGGGAAATATGGGCGATCTTACGGTTGATACGACCTCGGGCATGGTTTCGTCCTTCGGCGCGCTCACGGCGACAAGCCTCAATGCCGACACGAGCTCGGGCACGGTGAACCTTGCGGGCAGCTTTGACAAAGCGCGCGTCGGCACAACCTCCGGCACGGTCTCGCTCGCCTTCACTGCCTGTCCGCAGAAGCTGGATGTAGAAACTTCCTCGGGCGACGTCACATTGTCCCTGCCCCGGGAGAGCGGCTTCACGCTGCGCTACGACACTTCCTCCGGCGAGATGGACTGCGATTTCGCCGTGGTGATGGACGGCAAAAAGTTCGTGGGTGGCGACGGCTCCGCGCAATTGAGCGTGGATACCTCAAGCGGCAACCTCAGGGTGAAGGTGCAATAAAAGCCTGCCTGCG
>JAEWMV010000109.1 GCA_023393045.1 Bacillota bacterium
GAATGTATCCGGTGATTTCCAATACCACGATGAGCATGGCCTACGCGGTTTTGACCGAGGCGGCGCTCTCCTTCATCGGCCTTGGCGACCCCAACGTCATCAGCTGGGGGCAGATGATCAACGACGGGCGCAACTACATTACCTACGCCCCGTGGGTGTCGGTCCTTGCGGGCCTCGCGGTGGTGTTCACGGTGCTGGTGTTCAATCTCCTGGGCGACGGCCTCAACCACATCCTCAACCCGCAGAAGATTCAAAGGGGGGCAAGGTAATGGCCTGCATACTCGATGTAAAAAACCTTTCGGTTACCTATAAGAATAAGAACAAATGCGTTTACGCCGTGCGCAACGCCTCTTTCTCCATCGATCAGGGCGATTCCATGGGCATCGTGGGGGAGAGCGGCTCGGGCAAATCGACCATGGCGATGGCGCTCTTGTGCCTGCTGCCCCCGAAAAAGACCATCGTCGAGGGCGAGGCGTCGTTTCTGGGGCAGGATCTCCTCAACATGGCCCCGGAGCAGCTCAATAAAATACGCTGGAAAAACCTTTCCGTCATTTTTCAGAAATCCATGAACTCCTTCAGCCCCGTGCACCGCATAGGCGACCAGATCGAGGACATCTACCGCATCCACGAGCCTGAGGCCACGCGCAAGCAGGCGCATGAGCAGGCCTCGAAGATGCTCGGCCTCGTCAATTTGAGCGACCGGGTGTACAGGCTCTATCCGCACGAGCTTTCGGGCGGCATGCTCCAGCGCGTGATGATCGCGGTGAGCCTTTTGCACGAGCCGGAGCTTTTGATCATGGACGAGGCCACCACCGCGCTCGACGTGGTGACGCAGGGGCAGATACTCGACGAGCTCAAGAAGATGGAAAGCGAGCTCAACACGAGCCGCGTCATCATCACGCACGACATATCGGTCGTGGCGACCTCGTGCAACAAAATCGCCGTCATGTACGCGGGCTCGCTGCTGGAGTCGGGGTTGGTGTCCGAGGTGCTCGCGCGCCCCGCCCATCCGTATACGAAGGGGCTGCTCGCCGCGTTCCCGCCGCTCAAGGGCAGAAGGGTGATACTCGAGAGCATCCCGGGCTTTTTGCCCGATATGACGCGCATCCACGAAGGCTGCATATTCGCCAAACGCTGTCCGGAGGCGATTGAAAAATGCGCGACGGATACGCCCGAGCAGCGCGATTTGGGCAACGGGCACCGCGCGGCCTGCCACTTGGCGCAGGCGGAGGGCAAATGAACGGCAACCATATTGAAATCAAAAATATTGAAAAATTCTATCCGGTAAAGGGCTCCGGCACGCTCTTTGGCGGCAAAAAGAGCCGCAAGCTCGTCAAGGCGGTCAACGGCGTGAGCCTTTCGATGAGAGAGGGCGAGGTGCTGGGCATCATTGGGGAATCGGGCTGCGGCAAGTCCACGTTTGCAAGGCTCCTCGCGCGCCTGGAGGCGCCGACCTCGGGGGACGTGCTCATCGACGGCGTTTCCACCTCCAAAATGATAGAGGAGGACGCGAAAAAGTTCTACCGCACCGTGCAGATCGTCTTTCAGAACCCGTTTGAGGCGTTTACCCCGCGCGATACCATCGAGCAGCTTTTGAGCAGGCCGCTCAAACACCACGGCATCTGTCCGGATAAGGCTTCGCGCCATCAGCGCTGCGTGGAGCTGCTCGAGTCCGGCAACCTGCGGCCTGCCGAGGATATTTTAAGGCGCTACCCGCACGAGCTTTCCGGCGGGCAGCTCCAGCGCATCGCCATACTGCGCTCCATGTCCCTGGGTCCTTCCGTCATCGTGGCGGACGAGCCCGTTTCCATGCTCGACGTTTCCGTGCGCGCGGACATCATCAACATGCTGCTCGAGCAGAGCGCGAAGAAAAAGGCGAACGTGGTGTTCATCAGCCACGACATCGCGCTCACGCGCCACATCGCGGACAACATCGCGGTCATGTACCTCGGCCGCGTCGTCGAGTACGGCCCGGCGGACGAAATCGTAGAGAATCCCCTGCATCCGTATACACAGGCGCTCATTTCAAACTGCGCTTCGATAGACATTTCCGATAACTCAAGCCCCATCCATCTGGAAGGGGAGCCCGCCACCCCCATTGATCCGGGACCGGGCTGCTTTTTCGCGGACAGGTGCCCCGTGGCGGACAAGGATTGCCTCAAGGAATATCCTCAAATGGCACAGCGCGGGGACATCCGCCGCGTCGCATGCTTCAAAGCGTAATCTTTGCGCGCTGCGCAACGAAATAAACAACTTAGGAGGGAACCATGAAGAAAGCACTTGCACTGATTCTGACCGTTCTCATGCTCACATCATTGCTGGCTGCGTGCCAAGATTCCGTTTCGGGAACGGACGGGCCGGGCACCACCAACAACGCGGGCGGAACGCAGAGCCCGGAGGGCACGCAGCCTCCCGTTTCCGACAAGGAGCAGGTCGCCGTGGTGCGGCTGGCGGGCGATCCCGCCACGCTCAACCCCAACACCTCGGGCGACGACTTCAACTACGCCGCGGCGCAGAACATCTACAACCGCCTGGTGAAGCTGGACGCCAGCAAGCAGATCATCCCCGATCTCGCGCGCACCTGGGAAACCAGCGAGGACGGCTTGCAGATCACCTTCCATCTCGCCGAAAATGTCAAGTGGCACGACGGGGAGCCCTTCTCCTCTGAGGACGTGAAGTACACGTTTGAAACCATCGCCACCAATGCCGATCTGATCGCGAACTATCTTCTGAGGAATGTCGATCATATCGAGTGCCCCGACGCGAACACGGCCGTCTTCTTCATGAAGCAGCCCGACGTGGGCCTCATCGGCTATCTCGGCTGGTACGGCACCTTCGTGCTGCCCAAGCACATCTTCGACAACGGCCAGCCCTGGAGCGAGAATCCCGCGAGCGAAACGCCCGTCGGCACCGGCCCGTTCAAGTTCGTGAGCTACACGCCTTCCGTGAGCATCGACCTTGAGCGCAACGAGGAATATTGGGAAACCGAAGTGAAACTCGAGCGGCTCATCTTCAAGATCATCCCCGAGGTCACAACCGCTGTGCAGGCTCTGCGCACGGGCGAAATCGACTTCCTCGAAGCCGCGCCCAACACCGACGTGGCGGGCCTTGAGGCCGAGGGCTTCAAGAGCGCGCTGAGCATCTACCCCTCGCCGATGTACATCCTCTTCAACTTCCGCGCAGGCTACGAGACCCCGCTTGCGGTGCGCCAGGCGCTGGCGCTGTGCATCAACCGCGCGGACATCAACAACAAGGTGTTTGCAGACGTGCGCAAGCCGGAATATAATTTCTATCCCTCCATCGTGGAATGGGCCTCCAACTCCGACGCGGCCGCGCCCGAGTACGATATCCAGGCGGCCATCGCCACGCTTGAGGCCGCGGGCTACACCAAGGACGCGGACGGCTACTATGTGCGCGGGCTGCAGCTTGAGGTGTACAGCCTCGACAACGCGCCCGACGTGGGCAGGCTCATTTCCGCCGCCTGCAAGGAGGCGGGCATAGAGCTCACCGTCAACGCGCAGGAATACCTCGCGTGGGATCAGACCGTCAACGAGCTTTCCGGCGCGCCCGGCACGTTCAGCATGGCGCTCATGGGCGGTTTCCAGGGCCCCGACCCCTCCGCGCTTGCCAACCGCATCGGCACCGAGGGCACGTCGAACCTGGGCAAATACTCCAACGCCGAGATCGATCAGCTTCTTAGCGAAGCCAACGCCAACTCCGATCAGGCGTACCGCCAGGAGCGTTACTTCAGGGTGCAGCAGATCATGCATGACGAGATGGCCATCATCCCCATCATCTCCTATGCCGAGTATGTCATGTTCGCGCCCGACCTCATCAACCCGCCCACCAACAACACGGGCGTGGGCAGCTGGGGCGAATTCACCTTCTCCTACTTCGGTTAAGCCGGATATCTTGACGCACACAAGCCGGGCGGGTCATAAAAACCCGCCCGGCCTCACGATTTGACAATTCATCAGGACGGTACGATATGAAAAAAATATTTGAACAGCTTCTCGAGAACATCCCCGATTATCAGGAATTCCTCACCGTGGACGAGATGGACGAAAGCTCCCGGGCGCTTGTCCGGCAGTTCCCCGATATCGCCTCGCTATTTGAAATCGGAAAAACGCGCGAAGGGCATCCCCTTTATTGCCTTAAAATAGGAAGCGGCAGCAAAAACGCGCTCATGTTCGGCCTGCCGCACCCGAACGAACCCATCGGCGCCATGCTCCTTGAGTATTTCTCGTGGCAGCTCGCAAGGAATGAGCCGCTGCGGCGCGAACTCGATTACACCTGGTATATCGTCAAGGCGTGGGACGCGGACGGGGCAAAAAAGAACGAAGGGTGGTTCAAGGGCCCGTTCACCATCACCAACTACATGCGCCATTTCTTCCGCCCCGCCGGCTTCGAGCAGGTGGACTGGACCTTCCCCATCGATTATAAGGAGCTGCATTTCCACGACAGCCTGCCCGAAACGACGGCGATGATGAAGCTCATTGACGAGGTGAAGCCGCGCTTCATCTACTCGCTGCACAACGCGGGCTTTGGCGGCGCGTACTGGTACATCACCTGGCCGCTGCCCGAAATCCACAAAGCGCTGCACGCGGTGCCGGAAAAATACCATGTTCCGATTCACATGGGCGAGCCGGAAAGCCCCGCCTGCGAAGCATACGATACGGCCATCTACGCGAACATGGGCGTTGCCGCGGAATACGATTTCAGGGAGAAATACGGCGACGTGGACATGAAGGAGGTCGCCAGGAGATTCAGCACGGGGGATTGCAGCGCAAGCTACGCGAGGGAGCGCTACGGTTCGTTTACCCTGCTCACGGAACTCCCCTATTTTTACGACCCCCGCATCAACGATTGCAGCCCCTCGGACATGACGCGCAGGCAGGCCGTGCTGCAAAAGCTTGAGGACGACCTCGAAATGAACCGCGAGATCCGCGGGATACTTGAAATCTCGCAGGCGCACCTCGCGCCGGACAATCACTATCTGCTGGCGGTGGAATCCTTCACGCGCCACACAGGGGATGAGGAGAGCGCTGAAAAAAAGCGTGTGGAGGCGGATCCGGTCTATGAAAAGGCCGCCACGGTCGCCGAGAAGTTCGACAACCTGCTCATTTCTAAATTTTACAAGGCCATCGTCTACGCCATGCTGCTGCGCGCGAATGAGAGCGAGCTTGCCCTTATGCAAGAGAAGGGAGAGGGCGACACTCCAAAGCGCGAGGCTTTGCGCAAAGGTTATGAAAAATCCCTGGAGGCGTTCCGTAAGGTCATGGCCTTCCTCGAGGGAAACATGCATTATCAGGTCGTGCCCATAAAGAATCTCGTCGGCGTGCAGCTCGAATGCGGACTGCTCGTCGCCGATTATCTCCGGGAGCATCCCGAGTCAATGTAGACCCCGGCGGCACGGGCCTTCTTCTTTGCGCAACGTCCCCCGCATCCTGCGGGGGACGTTGCGCGTGCCGGCATATCCGCACGGATGTGAAGTAACTCTGGCGCGCTCCGTTGTTTTATGATAAAATGCATTCGTATACATCTATAAGTATACGCGAAGGCTTGCCGTTCGCGCCGCGCGCGTTTTTGGCACGCCGTTTATGATTCCGGCCGCGCCATGCGCCCGGCCGTCAAAAGTGAGATGGGAGATCCGTAACAAATGAGCAACGCGACATCCGTGAAACGAATATGCGATTACGTCAAGGAGCAGATCGTGTCGAAATCGCTGTTTCCCGGGAACCGCATCGCCGAAGAAGAGCTTGCGCGGGCCATGAACACGAGCCGCACCACGGTCAGGAGCGCCATCATGCACCTGAGCTACGAGGGCTTTGTGGAAATGATCCCCAATTACGGCGCGTTTGTGGCAAAGCCGACGCTCAGCGACATCAAGCAGGCGTATGTCGTGCGCACCGCCCTTGAAACGCAGGCAGTCAGGCTCACCGCAAACCACATCAACGCCACCTCGCTTGCCAAGCTCCACAAGAACCTCGAGGCGCAGATCGCGCTCAAGAACCACTTCTCCATGGGGGAGTACGCCAACCTCAACCGCGAGTTTCATTGGGAAATCGTCAAGGCGGCGGACAATCCCTACATCGAGAAGTACCTCAACGAGATACTCAACAAGATGGTGATTTACCTTATTTTTTATGATAATTCAATAAGCAACGCAAAAAGCATCCTCAGCCACAGAAAAATACTCGAAGCCATTGAAGCCCACGACGCACGCGCGGCGGAAGAAGCTGTCGCGGAGGACATACTCATCGGCAATTCGCTCCAGCTCTGATCCGGGGCCGGAAGAGGTTCCCTAAAACAAAAAAACAGGCTGAAATTCTGGAAAAAAGGCTTGTGCGCAAAGCCGCCTGCGCTTTCCCTTGTTGACATTTCAAAAATATTGTATACAATGTATAATACAATGTATAAAAGATATTGGTCGAAATGGAGTGTATAATACGGCACTGAAATGTACGAATCAACATCAATCAACGCGCATACATGTTGATAAAAACATACATTTAATTTGAATTGAAACCGATGAACCGCGATAATATATGGCATCAAGATACGAAAACCACGTTTCAACGCATTGATATCATAAAGCTCAAAAATAATAACGCAACTTTCATCAATCGGAGGCTCATCATGGTATTTGGCATACTCAAGGATATTAAGGAAGGCGAAAACCGCGTCATCTGCACGCCCATGGAGGTCAGGAGCATCATCGCCGACGGGCACAAGGTGCTCGCAGAGCACGACTGCGGCAGGGGCGCGGGATTCCCGGACGAAAAATACGCCGAGGCGGGCGCCGAGATCATCACGACCGCCAAGGAGATGTACGCGCGTTGCGACATGCTCGCCAAGGTCAAGGAATTTGAAGCAAGCGAGTTCCCCATGATCCGCAAGGATCAGATACTGCTCGGCTGCATACACCCCGCCGGCCATCCCGAAGAGGTGGACGCGCTGCTTGAAAGCGGCTGCATCGGCTTCACCGCGGAGGACAGCCACCGTTACGGCTCCCCCAACTGCGAGGCGGCGGGCAAGCAGGGCGCGCTTTTCGGCCTTGAATCCATGCTCACCATCAACGGCGGCAAGGGCAAGTTCGTGGGCGGCTTTGCGGGCGCGCCCGGCATGAACGTTTTGATACTCGGCGGCGGCGTGGTGGGACAGGGTGCCCTCTCAGTGCTTTATGCGCTGGGGGCGAACGTCACCGTGATGGACATCAACGTGGGCATCCTGCGCACGCTGGGCGACCGCTACGATCAAAAGATCAACACCCTCTTCTGCACCAAGGAGACCATCGCCTCCGTTCTGCCGCAGACGGATATGGTTGTCAACTGCGTCAAGTGGCCCAAGCAGAGGAAGGATTTCCTTATCGATAAAGAAATGCTCAAGCTCATGGAGCCGGGCAGTGTGCTGGTGGACATCTCCAACGACGATCCCGGCGCGATTGAATCGAGCCATGAGACGCATCACGACAATCCGCGCTATGTGGTCAACGGCGTCGTGCACTACTGCGTGAGCAACATCCCCGGAGCGGTCGCGCATTCCACCAGCGTGTCCTACGCCGCGGAAATGCTGCCCTTCATCCAGAGCATACTCAACCGCGGCGTGGCGGAGACCTGCGCGCGGGACGGCTTCTGGAGAAGGA
>JAEWMV010000179.1 GCA_023393045.1 Bacillota bacterium
AGTCGTGCGCCTTAGACCAGCTCAGCCATCTCTCCGCGGCGCCGCTCGCAAAAAATCGCGCTTAGTTATGATACATCATTTCGGCTTTCTTTGCAAGATAAAAACTCCTGCGGTAAACGAAATGTAAATGTTTGGCGCATGTAATGCAATGCGTTGGCTTATCTGTTAAAATAATCCCGTGTGCGGCGCAGGGTCGCCAAGGAGGTCGGATGAATAAAGCCGGGAGTTTCTTCATAAGGCTGGTCAAGGGCATCGTCATCGGCATCGCGGCGATTTTGCCCGGCGCAAGCGGCGGCGTACTCGCCGTGGCGATGGGGGTCTACCATCCCGTGCTGGACGCAACGACCAAGATTTTCAAGGCTTTTCGGCGGGGCGTTGCCTTTTTGCTCCCCTTGGGCATCGGCGGGTTGATCGGCCTTCTGGGCACCAGCCGCGTGGTGGAGTACCTCATGCTCAACTTCAAGCGGGAGGTCATGTGGGCGCTCATCGGCATGGTGCTGGGCGGCGTCCCCTCGCTGATACGGGAGGCCAACGAGCGCGGCTTTAAAAAACGCTACCTCTTCGGCGCGCTCATCGGCGCGGCGCTCATCGGTTCCATCGCCATCGCGCAGGAGTTCGCGGGCGGCGGGGAAGCGCTTCCCCTCAACGGCTGGACGGCGGCGCTCGCGGGCGCGCTCATCGGCATCGGCATGGTGATACCGGGCATCAGCACGTCGTTCATATTAATGTATCTTGGCGTGTACGAGCCGTTCCTCGCGGCCTTCAACCGCTTTGACATCGGGATTTTAGTTTGCGCGGGACTGGGCGCGTTCGGGGTCATCGCGCTGCTTGTCGCGCTGGTCAAACGCCTGTTCGACAGGCATCACGGCTATGCTTATTACGGCGCGCTGGGGCTACTCTCGGTGTCCGTCGTGCTGATCTTCCCGGGCTTTGGCACGGGACTGGAACTGCTGCTCGACGCCGCGCTCATGGCGGCCTGCTTCGTTGCGACTTTCTTCCTCTGCAGGCTTTCGCAGGAGCCGTCCATCACCGACGACCTTGTCGCGGTGAAGGATGAACTTCAAAAGGGCGGCGGGGGAGCGGACTAAGGCAAAGGGCCCATCGGGCAATCAATCCAAAGGAGGGGTGAACCATGTTAAGAAGAATCTTCGCACTCGCGCTGGCGCTCGCTTTGAGCCTGGCGCTGCTGCCGGGCATAGCCTCAGCGCAGGTGCTTTCCGGCTGGAACAGCAAGGTGGATTATGAGAACACCGACCCGGGCAAATACGTGCTCGAGGTGGACCTCATCAATCAGGTCATCACGGTGTACGAGGGCGCGATAGGCGGCACAATCGTGCTGCAAAGCCTGTGCACCACCGGCAATGAGGAGTTTGCCACTGGCACGGGCACCTTCAAAATGGGGGAACTCAAGGAGCGCTTCGGCTACTTCGTGGCTTTCGGGCAGTACGCGCAGTACTGGTCGCAGGTGGTGCGCGGCGTGTACATCCATTCCGTGATGTACAATTCAAAGAAGCTCACGAGCATGTCCAAATCGGCGTATCGCGACCTTGGCAAAAACGTTTCCCACGGGTGCATACGGGTGCTGCCTGAGGTTGCGCAGTGGATCTTCTACAACTGTCCGCCGGGAACGGTGTGTAAAATCGTCAAGAATGCGAAGAACGACGCGCTCGTATCCGCAATCAAAAAAACGATTCCCTCTTATGATAAATACGTGCAGCCCACGGACGCCAAGGCCGATCCCCGCGAGGTGCCCGCGCTGATCCGTTTTGACAACACGCCCCTTCGCACGGGCTTCTCCGCCTCCAGGGATACGACCATAGAAAAGCTTCGCGCGGGGAACAAGGTGATTCTGCTCCAGATCGGCCCCGAATGGTGCAAGGTGCGCACCGAAAAGGGCACGCTCGGCTACGTCAAATCGCAGTACCTCATCGCCTATCCGGACGCGGAGAACACCGTTTCCACCTACTACGCGGCCAAGAGCCGGACCTATGTGTATCAAAAGGCCAGCACAAGCGCAAAGACCCTCATGCGCATCCCCTCGGGCGAGACGGTCGACGTGCAGTACAAGGTCAACGATTCCTGGTGGTACGGCAGCTACAACGGCGTTTCGGGCTATCTTCGCATGAAGTATGTAAATGCTGTGACGACGTATGTTTACCCCGTGCCCGACGAGGCCAACTTCTATGCGGGCGGGACCGCGCCGCAGCCCACGTCCACGCCGTCCACGGGCCTTACGCTCCATTGACGCAGAGGCGGAGGGATGGATAGCGCCAAAGAGGAAGATAGCTTAGGCATATGAAATTAAGGGGCCGCAGAAAAAGACGCATCAGGTTCATTGCCGTTTCCATCGCTGCCGCGGTGCTGCTTGCCGCGGCGGCGTATGCGTATTTCGGCACGGAGCTTTTCCGTCCGGCCTCCCCCTCGTTCACGCCCGAACCCACGCCCAACTGGGACGCGCCCGTTCCCACGCCGGGGGAAACATCGCCCGCGCCGGAGGAAACGCCGCCCGTATCCCCTTCGCCGGATGAAACGGAAGCGTCTGTCCGGGAGCCGCTCACACGCAGCCTCTATGAGGTCGCGCTCACCGTTTTTGCGAATGAACAGCAGCCCTATCTCAAGGGCTCGATGCGCTTAACCTATGTCAATGACAGCAAAGATACCCTCTATGAGGTCAAGCTGCGCCTGTATCCCAACGACGTAAGCCCCGGCTGCATGAGCGTTTCCGACGTCGCCTGCGAGGACGAGGCCGCCTTCTATACCTTGGAAGGGGAAAATAAGAGCCTGCTCAACATACGCCTGACGGACGAGGTCGCGCCGGGCGGCATGGCGGAAGTGTTCCTCAACTTCAACATTGCCCTCGTGCGCACGGGCAACCGCTTCGGCGTCAATTCCACGGGCATCATGCTCGGAAACGCTTTGCCCATCGCCGCGGTGTATGAAAACGGCGCGTGGCGCGCGGACGCGTATTCCGGCGTGGGGGACGCTTTCTACAGCGCCTGCGCGGATTACCGCGTGGCGGTGAACGTGCCCGCAAACTGGCGGCTTGCGCATACGGGCAGCCTTATCGAGCAGACGAACGAAGACGGCGTTTCCACATGGTATATCGCGGCGGCCAACGTGCGGGAATTCGCGATGGCGCTCATGAACGAACCCTCGGTAGATATGCGCTGGACGGATGAGGATGTCGCGATACGCGCCTATGGCACCAACCGCTACCACGCCATGCACGCGGCGGACGCGGCGCTCGCCGCGCTCAACTATTTTAACGAAAAGATCGGTTCGTACCCCTACGACACCTTCTATGTGGTGCCCTTCGACATGAGCGGGGGCATGGAGTATCCGGGACTCG
Organism: Bacillota bacterium; assembly: GCA_023393045.1. Classification (GTDB taxonomy): domain Bacteria; phylum Bacillota; class Clostridia; order Christensenellales; family CAG-138; genus Phil1. Next base: position 3,350 of record JAEWMV010000179.1, read on the forward strand.
TGATGGTCTGTGCGGACTATCTGCGCGACGAGGAGCTCACCGAGGCCGCGCTCGTGATCGGCCATGAGACGGCGCACCAGTGGTTTTATGGCGTCGTGGGCAGCGACCAGATCAACGCGCCCTGGCTCGACGAGTCGCTGGTGGAATATCTGGGCTTTGATTTCCTCCGCTCCTATCTCGGCGAGAAGAAGGCGGATAAAATGCGGGACGAACGCTTTGCCGCGCTGACCAATTACAATAGAGCGATACGCATCGACGCATCGCTCTATGAGTTTCCCGACAAGGACTACTTCTATGTGGTGTACGCCTGCGGATACCGGCTCTATGACGAGCTTTATAACAAGCTCGGCCCAAGTGCGTTCTATGGGGCGCTTTCCACCTACTTCAACGCGCACAGCTTTGCCATAGCCGGCAAGGAGGATATCATCGCCGCCTTCTCGGAGGCGGCGGGGGAGGATCTGTCGGACTGGTTCGAGCAGAGGCTTGCCGTCGCGCCCGGCGCGGCGTCATAGATCGTCCGCGTCCTGCACGGGCGCCTCGTCGTTTTCGCCGGTTCCGGTGTAGCTCCCCAGCACGTCGGAGGGAATCTCCCCTCTGCCCTGGCGTCTCATGGCCTCAAAGGCCTTTTTTGTTTTGGTTTTCTTCTTCAAAAAAATCACCGCCCTTCGCAATTAGCTTGCTCCTTCGGGCGGCGCGCTATGCGGTGATCAGCCTTGTGCTGTCCTCACGGCTCAGTCATGCTCTTGATTTCGTCCTCGGTAGGCGGCGTGTTGCGCATGCCTTTTTCATAACGTTTGTCTTCCACGCGGCGGTTGACCCATTCGGAAACAAGCGTATAGAGCACCGCCATGATAGGCACGCAAAGTATCACGCCCACCACGCCGAAAAGCCCGCCGCCCAATATGACCGCAATCATTACCCATATGCCGGAAAGGCCCACTGCGCGCCCCACCACGCGGGGATAGACGAGGTTGTTGTCGATCTGCTGCACGGTGATCACGGCGAGGGCGAACCACAGCGCCTGCGGCGGATTGGTGACGAAGATGATCAGCGCGCCCAGCGCACCGGAAAACCAGGGCCCGAGTATGGGGATCATCTGTGTCATGCCCACAAGCACGCTTATTAAAACCGGGAAGGGGAAGCCGAAGATCAGCATCATGATATAGGTCATAATCCCCAGTATGGTGCAGTCCGTGATCATGCCGAAAAAGTAGTCGTGCAGCGACTTATTGGTGCGCGCGCACACATCCATGATGCGCGTGGCGCGCTCTTCGCTGAAGGCGGCCACGACGAATTTTTTGCAGCCGAAAATGAGCTTCTCTTTATTATAAAGCGCATAGAAGCCAATGATGAAGGCGATGAAAAAGTCCACCACGAAGCCGAGCACGCCGATGGTCGCCTTGAGTATGGTACTCACCGCGGTTTTTAAAAACTCGTCGAAGCCGCTTAAAAGCTCCGCGGCGAAAGCTTGTATCTTCTGCTCCGTTTCGGGCGAAAGGTTGACGCGCTCCCACAGGTCGTTCGCCCAGACGGTAAGCGAGCCGACGTACCCGTCAAAACCGTCCGCAAGCGAGACGACGCTCTCTGCCATGCGCGGTATGATGAGCGTGAGGAAGAGCGCGAGTATCCCCACGATCAAAAGGAAGGAGAGCAGCACGCAGACCATGCGGCGCAGCTTCGCCTGCTTCCACTTGTAAAACACGCGCCGCTCGAGAAAGCTCAGCGGCATGTTGGCGAGGAAGGCGAGCACGATGCCGAGGAAAAGCGGCTCGAGTATGTGAAGGAAGCGGCTGACGGCGCTCATCACCGTGCTGAGATGTTCGAGGCAGACGTAAAGGGCAACCCCGAAGGCCACCACCAGCAGGATGCGCCTGGAGTTGCTCCAAATCTCGTTGAACTTCTTTTTTCCGTTTTCGTTTTCCTGCATGTTAAACCCCCGGCATGTGGCTGTCGCCGTTATGCTCCCGCTCGAACTTTTCAGCGAGGAGCTTGGCGGAAAGGTAGGTGCATATGGCGTCTATCGCGCAGCGGTTCTTCCCCCCGCGCATGATGGCAAAATCCGCGTCGTTGATATACTTGCTGATGTATTGCTCATACATGGGCTTGACCGTCGCAAGGTACTGCTCCGCGATGTTCTCGATGGAGCGGCCGCGCGCGCGTATGTCGCGTTTGATGCGGCGCAAAAGGCAGATGTCCTTGTCCACATGCATGTATACCTTGAGGCTCATCGCGCGGTTGAGGCGCACATCGCGGAACATGTGGATGCCCTCGAGGATGAGCACATCCGGCGGCCATATCGGCTCGTTTGTATCCGCGCGCAGGTGGTTGGCGTAATCATAGCCCTTGCGCGTGATGGCGCGGCCTTCCACGAGCGCGGTCACGTCCAGCATCAGTTCGTCGTAATCGAAGGCGTCCGGCTCGTCGTAATTGATGTGGACGCGTTCTTCAAAGGGCAGCTCGCTGTGGTTTTTGTAATAGCAGTCCTGCCCGATGGTGACGGTCTCGCAGGTGAGGGAATCGGAAATCTCCCGGGCCAGGGTGCTCTTGCCGCTTCCGCTCGCGCCGCAGATGCCTACGATTATCATGCCTTGCGCTTCTCCTTTGTATGCTATGCGTCGGGGCGTTCAGGATGTGGACACCACGTCGAAGCTCACGCCCGGCAGCCTTCGCTGCAGCCGCATGGCGATGTGGTCCTTGCGCGTCATGCCGGAAGCGCCCTCGCCGAGGATAATCACATCCACGTCGTGCTCGAGCGCGTAGTTCACGAGCGCGTCGTCCACGTTTTCGGCGCGAAGCAGGGATAAATCCGCGCCCGCGAGCTGGGACGCGGTGAAAAGATACTCGATCGCGTCCGACTCGTAATCCGCGTTCATGAATTTGCGGCCCGTTTCCACACAGTGCACCACGTGCAGCCGCGCGTTGCCCCCCGCTTCGGCCGCGCGCTCCGTCCCGCGCGCCATGAGCCGGTCGCAGGAGCGCTGGTTCGTGACGCATACCATGATGTCAGTGATGTTCTTTGCCTTTTTCATAATTGTCTATCGCATCCCTTATCTTGTCGGGCAGTTGCGGGGTGGTGAAGCGCAGGAGCTTTCCTATCGCTTCCTCTGGCGTGTTCGCGCTCGCGAACAGGGAGAGGCAAACTTCATCCATAAAGCCGCGCGCCACGAAGGTGTTGAGCTGACAAAGCAGCTCGTCGTAAAAGCCTTCGGTGTTAAGCAGCACCACGGGGGAGGAAAGGTAGCCCAGCTGGTTGAGCGTCAAAACCTCCATGAGCTCCTCCAGCGTGCCCATGCCGCCCGGCAGCGCGACGTACGCGTCGCTGATGCGCTCCATGGTGGCCTTGCGCTCGTGCATGTCGGCGGTGACGATGAGCGCGTCGCATTCCTCATAGGCGATGCCCGGCACGTTGAGCTTTTTGGGAATCACGCCCGTCACGCATCCGCCCGCGCCCTTCACGCCCCGCGCGCACGCGCCCATGAGCCCCGTGCGCCCGCCGCCGAACACCAGCTCGAAGCCGTTTTGCGCGAACAGAGTGCCCAACTCAAAAGCTGCGTCCGTGTAAACCCGGTCCAGCGTGGCCGACGAGGCCGCGAAAATGCAAATCCGGCGCATTGCCCCCCCTGTTTGGAAGTTTCGATTCATTTCATTATAACATTTCCATCGCATGGAAGAAATACGCATTTTTCCGCGCCGCGCGATTTCGCCGCCTTCGTTGCGCGGCGGGGCAAGTTGGACTATACTTGAAAGGGAAAGCGGCGGGGAGCGAAGCATCGCGCGATCGCCGCCGTCAAGGCGCAGGAAAGGACGGGGTATGGGGGAAAAACTGATCAACTCCGCGGCGGAGCTTGCCGACCTTGTGGACGAGCTGGGGTTTATTCCCTTTTTGGAAAGTCCGGTGGAGGGCTTTTCGCTCAAGCGCTACGTGCCGCAAAAAAGGTGGTTTTCGCAAGAAGGGCTGGACGGCCCGTGGGAATGGAAGGGGCAGGGAATAGGGCGCTACGCCTACGGCAAGCTGTTTTGCCGCCTCGCGGGCTTTATTGGCCGCGCGTGGTTCCCCTATTTCATCAGTCTGCGCCGCGACGGGTATGATTTCGAGGGCTTTTACGAGGACGGCCATGCCTCCTATAAGGCCAGGCGCATCTATGACGCGCTCGCGCAAAACGGCCCCATGCGAAGCACGCAGTTGAAGCGCAAAAGCGGCTTTATAAAGGGCGGGGAGAACGGCTTTGACATGGAGATGGCGCGGCTTCAGATGACCACCTTTGTGACGGTCGCGGGCTTCGAGTACGCGCTTGACCGCGCGGGCAGGCCCTACGGCTGGGGCATCGCGCGCTACGCGCTCACCGAGCAGGTGTTCGGCGAGGATTTCGTGGCGAAGGCCGAGGCGATCCCGCCCGGGGAGGCGAGGGCGCGCATCTTCGAGCGCGCGCGGGAGCTATGTCCCGGCGCGCCGGAAAAAAAGATAGCGAAGCTGATACGCTGATAGACGCAACCGCCCTTACGGGCGGTTCTTTACTTTATAGAAACAGCGGCGCGGATATGGCCGTCGTTTTGGAAAAACGGTTGACGCACGGCTTTGCGCCAAGATAGAATATAGGCGGAAAAGCGATGGATTTCTTATGACCTGGCCCCGTTAAGCTGAACTGCTGAACCGAATTATGTTTTTGTCCCTTGGCCCCATATGCGGGTCAAGGGTGTTTGCGTTATCCGTATTTAAAGCCGATTACGGCTAGGAGACGGCTTTTGCCGCCGCAAGAAGGCCCGCTGTTTTCATACGAGGCCCTCCTTCCCTGTTTCCTGAAAAACAAGGAGCAGGAAAGGAGAAAACGTATGAAGATATTGTCCGGAAAACAGCAGGACGAAGTTGAACCGGAGGGATTGGCCCTGCGCGTGCGCGGACGTTTTCCCGTCCATATAGATGTGGGAACCGGAAGCGGCCGGCTGATGCTCAAACAGGCGGGCAAAAATCCCGAAGGCTTTTTTATCGGGATGGACCCCTGCGCCGCGGGCATGCATGAAAACGCGGCAAGGGCGGCCAAACGCGGGAAGAAGGAAGGGCTTGACAACCTGCTTTTCGTCATAGCCCCGATAGAGGCTCTTCCGGGCGGATTGGCGGGGATCGCCGATATCGTTACGGTGATTTTGCCCTGGAGGAGTTTGCGCGACGGAATCGTCAAGGCGGACCCTCTGATTTTGGGCAACCTGCGTAAGCTCGGGAAGCCGGGTTCGGCGCTTGAAGCGCTCGTCGGGTACGACGAAAGGCTTGAGCCGCATGAGATGGAAAAACGCGCGCTGCCCGCGCTTTCCCAAGCGTATTTCCACGTGCTCGCCTCGGCGTACGGGAAGGCCGGAATCGAAATCCGCAGCGTCGAGGCCGTCGGCAACGGCGCATTGAAGCTGCTGGAATCGGATTGGGCGAAAAAGCTGGCGTACGGAAGCGCGCGGACGATGTATAGGCTTTCCTGCGTGTACATCTGAAAAACCGGTATCCCCCGGCAAAACCGGGGGATACTGATTCCTTGCAAAATAAAAATCCCCTGGAGCGTACCCGCCGCCTACGCGGACGCCTCCGCCGCCTCGACCTGCGGCGCGCCGGGCGCGCTGAACTGCTTCTTTTTGACGGAATAGAAGCAAATCATCTGCACGGCCATCGTCAGCGCCCAGGACACGGGGTAGGAAACATAGATGGCAGCCATAGTATGCCAGTGGGCGAACACCGTCGCAAGCCACAGTATGCGCAAGCCGCACGCGCCGAACACCGTTATCAGCATGGGCACGAGCGATTTGCCCATGCCGCGAAGGCCGCCCGTGTAGACCTCCATCACGCCGCAGAGGAAATAGAGCGGGCAGATGATCAAAAGTCTCGTGCCGCCGTAGGCGATCACATTCGCATCGTCGTTGTAGAGCGAGAGGAGGCTGCCTTTAAACAGGAGCACCACGGCGCAGGTGATTGCGGACACGGCGATGACGATCAGACTGCAGTAGCGCACGCTCGCGCCGATGCGCTCGTATCTCTTTGCGCCTACGTTCTGGCTCACGAACGTCACGGCGGATTGCGAAACGCTCGTCATGGAAATATAGACGAAGTTCTCCAAATTGCCCGCCGCGGAGTTGCCCGCCATGGCGATGGAGCCGAAGGAGTTGATCGAGGATTGTATCAACACGTTTGAAATGGAAAAGATCGCGCTCTGCAATCCGGCCGGGAGGCCGATACGCATCATGGCGCCAAGCTTTTTCCAGTCGATGGCGAGCTTTGACAAAAACAGCCGGAAAGGTCCGCTCGTGTGGAGCAGGCAGTTGATGACGAGCAAGGCGCTGAGCGTTTCGGACGCGACCGTAGCCCACGCCACGCCCGCCACGCCGAGCTTGAAGCGGATCACCAGCACCAGGTTCAGCACGATGTGGATCACGCTTGAAATGATGAGGTAATAAAGCGGCCTTTTCGTGTCCCCCACGGCGCGAAGCACGCTCGCCCCGAAGTTATAGAGCATGATGGAGGGCAGTCCGCAGAAATAGATGCGCATGTAGAGCGCTGCCTGATCGATCACGTCCGGCGGGGAATCCATCCATTCGAGGAAGGTGCGGCTCATGAAGAAGCCGAACGCGCCCAGTATCACGCCGCCAAGCAGGGCCATGAGCACGGCCGTGTGGACGGTGCGCGAAACGTCCTCATATTCCCGCGCGCCGTAATGCTGCGCCACGGTGACGCTCACGCCCACGGAAATGCCCAGGAAGAGCGACACGATCAGGCTGATGAGCGAACCCGTGGAGCCCACGGCGGCCAGCGCGTCGCTGCCTGTGAACTTACCCGCGACGACCATGTCCGCCGCGCTGTAAAGGAACTGGAGCAAACCTGTGAGTATAACGGGGATGGAAAAGCGCACGATCTTGTTCAGAAGGGGTCCCTGCGTCAGGTCCATCTCATAATTTCTGGCGGCCATATACCTCCGCGCGGGCGTCCGGACGCACCAAACCGGCGCGCTGCTTGCCGGGCGTTTCACCGCATCGATGCGCCCCGAAGGCGCACCGCATATATTCTACCACATTTTTTCAAAATTGCTATCGGGATTTATTGCTATGTGTTATAATCCCTCGAACGGAGGTGGAAAACATGGCGGGCCCGGGCATCCTCACCGTGGACATCCACGGCAAAACCCGCGCGCAGGCGCGCGTTGCGCTCAATGCCGCGCTCCGAAAATGCGACGCTTCCGTTTTCCGCATACGCGTCATACATGGCTATAACCGCGGCACGGAGCTTCGGGACATGGTGCGCGGGGAGTTCGCGCGCGCACCGAGGGTGCTGCGCGCCGAGGCCAGCCTCAATCCCGGCGCGACGGAGCTTGTGCTGCGGGAGTACTGAGGGCGCGCCCGATTGCAAAGCGCGCTTGGTTCGGTGTATAATGTACAAAATTAACGGCAGGGGATCTCTATGAAAATCGTAATCGTGGGCGACGGCAAGGTGGGTTATACCCTCACAAAACAGCTCTCCCAGGAGGGGCATGACGTGGTCGTCATCGACTCGAACAGGCGCGTCCTTCTGGAGAGCCAGGAGGTGCTCGACGTCGCCGTGGTGAGCGGCAACGGCGTCTCCGTGGAAGTGCAGCGCGAGGCGGGGGTGGAGTCTGCGGACCTGCTCATCGCCGCCACCTCGGGGGATGAAACCAACCTGCTTTGCTGCATCGTCGCCAAAAAGCTCGGATGTCACCGCACCATCGCGCGCGTGCGCAATCCCGAGTACGATCAGCAGATACGCTTTTTGAAGGACGAGCTCGGCCTTTCCATGGTGATCAACCCCGAGAAGGCCGCCGCGCTCGAAATATTCCGGCTTTTGCAGTTTCCCGCGTTCCTCAAGCGGGACTCTTTCGCCAAGGGCAGCGTGGAGCTTGTCGAATTAAAGCTCAAGGAGAACAACCCGCTTGCGGGCAAGCGCCTGAGCCAGTTCCGCACGATTGCCAACGTCAACGCGCTCGTGTGCGCCGTGGAGCGCGAGGGTGAAATCACCATCCCCAAGGGCGACTTCACGCTTATGGCGGGCGATAAAATCACCATCGCGGCGGATGCCGCCGACCTCGTGCGCCTCATCAAGAACCTCGGCGTATACGCGCCCAAGGCGCAGCGGGTGATCATCATCGGCGGCAGCAGAACCGCCAAGTACCTCGCTCAGCTCCTCATAAAAAGCAAGGCGAAGCCCACCATCATCGAAAAGGAAATGGAGCGCTGCATGGAGCTTTCACAAAGCCTGCCCGACGCCACGGTGATACACGGCAACGGCACGGAGCAGCAACTGCTCATATCCGAGGGCATCAGGACTGTGGACGCGGTGGTGACCCTCACGGGCATGGATGAGGAAAACCTCATCATCTCCATGTTCGCAAACTATCTGGGCGTGCCAAAGAGCGTCACGAAGATCAGCCGCACCGAATACAACGAGGTGTACGCCAGCACGGGCATAGAGAGCATCGTGAGCCCCAAGCTCCTTACCGCAAACGAAATCGTGCGCTATGTGCGCGCCATGGAAAATACAACCGGCGGCAGCGTCGTCACGCTCTACCGCATCGTGGACGGCAAGGCGGAGGCGCTTGAATTCTCCGTCAAGGGGGATAACTCCTTCGTCGGCGTGCCCTTGCACCGCCTCGAGGTCCGGCACGACGTGCTCATCGCCTGCATCATCCGCGCGAGGAAGGTCATCATCCCCTCGGGCAGCGACGTGATGCAAAAGGGAGACACGGTGATCATCGTCACCACCGCCGACCATTCGATCGGCGATTTGAAGGACATCTTCGGAGAAGAGGCATGAAAATCCGACCGATCGGCTTCTATATGGGGCACATACTGCGGCTGCTTGCCATACTTATGGCGCCGCCGATTCTCATCGCGCTGTTTCGCAGGGAAATGGCGGCGTTCGTGGGCTTTACGGTCACGTTCGTCATCACGATGCTTGCGGGGCTTTTGCTCCTGTTTTTCCGCAAACCCGAGGAGGGCGGCATCCGCCCGATAGAGGGCTATGTCACGGTGGCGCTCGGCTGGATATTCATTTCCCTCTTCGGCGCGCTGCCTTTTTGTATCAGCGGGCATATTCCGCGTTTTGTGGATGCGTTCTTCGAGGTGGTCTCCGGCTTCACCACCACCGGCGCCACCATATTGGCCGATGTGGAGGCAATGCCGTGGAGCCTGCTCTATTGGCGCTCCTTCGCGCACTGGATAGGCGGCATGGGCGTGCTGGTGTTCGTGCTGGCGATCGCCCCCCTCAACAAGGGCAATGGGGAAAGCCTGCACCTTTTGCGCGCGGAAAGCCCCGGGCCGGACGTGGGCAAACTCACCCCGACAATGCGGCATACGGCGCGCCTGCTCTACCTTATTTATGTTGTGCTCACCGTCGTGCTCATAGGCTTTCTGCTCGCGGGCGGCATGCCGCTCTTTGACAGCGTCGTCCATGCCTTCGGCACGGCGGGCACGGGCGGCTTTTCCATCAAAAACCTCAGCATCGCGGCGTATCCGAGCTATTATTTGCAGGGGGTCATCGCGGTGTTTATGGCGCTCTTCGGCGTCAACTTCAACCAGTATTACTACCTCATTACGGGCAAGCGCATGCTCGCGCTTCGCAACGAGGAATTCCGCGCCTATGTCGGCATCATGGCGGGGGCTACGCTTTTAATCGCCCTCAACATCTTCTTCTCGGGCGTGTACGGCAACGCGTTCGACGCGCTGCACCACAGCTTCTTTCAGGTTTCCTCGATTATGACCACTACGGGTTATGCGACGGCAAACTTCGACAAGTGGCCGGAGCTCTCGCGGCTGATCCTTCTGGGGCTCATGGTCATCGGCGCGTCCGCGGGTTCCACGGGCGGCGGCATGAAGGTCGCGCGCATCGTGATGCTCTGGAAATCGCTCAAGGTCGAGGTGAAGCGGATGCTGCGCCCCCGCACCGTCAAGACGGTCATGATGGACGGCAAGCGGGTGGACGGGAGCGTGCTGCGCGGCGTGTACGCGTTCGCGGTCGCATACTTTCTGATCATGGCCGTGTCGATACTGATTGTGGCGCTCGATAATTTCGACATGGACACTACCGTTTCCGCCGTGTTCTCATGCATGGGCAACATCGGCCCGGGCTTTAGCGTGGTGGGACCGTTGGGCAATTTCGGCGGACTTTCCGACCTGAGCAAAATCGTACTCACGATCGACATGCTTCTGGGCAGGCTGGAGATTTTCCCGCTCGTGATGCTCTTTTCTCCGGCCGTGTGGAGAAAGCGTGGGTAAGGCCGCAGCGGGCGGATTCGCTTTCTGCGGCGCGGGGCGGCGTGCGCGATGCACTTGCCGCCCGTTTTATGTTATAATGCCTATATAAGACAGGGAGGTTAACCTATGGGAAGAATGAAGCTATTGGAAAAGACATACAGCGCGGCGACCAATCAGGTCGAAGGGCTTAGCATCATAAAAAGCGTTGCCCTCAAAAGCAACGTCAAAGGCGCGCCGTATCTGGACTTCGTGCTCGCCGATGCGGGCGGGGAGTGCGCGGCCAAGCTCTGGGATTATTCCATGGAGCAGCACGGCTCCTATGAGGCCGACAGCGTCGTGAAGGTGCGCGCCACCATCAATATGTGGAAGGACGAGGAGCAGCTCAAGATCGACCGCATCAGGAACCTCAAGCCGGAGGAAATAGAAGCGGTAGATATGGGCGAGCTCATCCCCTGCGCGCCCATGCGCGGCGAGGACATGTACGATAAAATCTACGAGGTTGCGGCAGGGTTTGAGGACGACGACCTGCGCGCCCTCACGCAATACCTGCTGCGCGAGAGCAGGGAAGACCTCATCCGCTACCCGGCCGCGCTGAAACTGCACCACGCGGTGCGCAGCGGCCTCCTCTACCACACGCTGACCATGCTCGAGGTTGCAAAGCGCGTGTGCGGCATTTATAAGGAGATTTATCCCGCGCTCTCAAACGACCTTGTCTACGCGGGCATCATCCTGCACGACCTCGCCAAAACGCGGGAGCTCGTGGTGGGCAACCTCGGCCTTGCGACGGCATATAGCGCGGAGGGACAGCTCTTGGGCCATATCAATATCGGCGCCGCCATGGTGGAACGCGCCGCGGCGGAGCTGATGACGGGGCGGGAGACCACCATGCTCGTGCAGCACATGCTCATCTCCCACCACGGCGTGCCGGAGTTCGGCTCGCCCCGCCCGCCCATGTTTCCGGAGGCGGAGCTTGTGAGTCAGATCGACCTGATCGACTCGCGCATGTACGAGATGTTCGACGCGCTAAACGGCGTGGCCGACGGCGGCTTTACGGAGCGGCAGTGGGCGCTCGATAACCGGCAGCTCTACAAGCACGGGCGGGAGTGAAAAGCAACTGATTAGAGAAACAAAGGGCGGCCTCACGGCCGCCCTTCCTAATGGCACAAAACGGCACAAGCGTCCGGTTCACGCCTTGCGTATCGGATGCCGTATCACGGTCTTCAGTTTTTCCGGCGCGGTTCTTCGCGGATCGCCAAGGTAGATTTCGTGATGGCGGCGGGTCTGGATAAAATCGCCCGCGTAGCCTTGCTCCGCCGCATACCGCTCCATTTTGGCGATGGTCGCGGGCTCGTCGTCATAAGGGCCGGTGTGCATCGCCTGCACGCAAAGCCCCTCCGTTATTTTTTCGAGCCGGAGGAGGGAGAGGTCGAGCGCGGGTTTTTTCTTCGCAAGGGCTTCCTTTGCGGATAAGAAAATATCCTTCGTCACAAAATCCGGCAGGCGGATGAGCGAGGTCCAGATAAGCTTATCTTTGTCTGCAATCGGCGTGCCGCCCTGAAACGCCGCGTCGTCCAAACTCCAGAAGCCCTCGAGCGGCGGCACAACATAATCGAAATAGCCCGCCCACTTCTTGTTCATCTTGATCGTGAAGGACAAGCCGTAGAGCATTTGCACGGCGTTCGTGTAATCTTCGCTCGTGTTGGGATCGCCCCTGCCGTCCGTGGCGACGAAGGTCATTTCGGGCACGTCCACGATGGAGGGCGCGCTTCCCGGCTGGTATAATTCCTTTTGCGTTTTTTTGTAATCCACAGCGGCCATAAGCGCTTCCTTTTCAAGCCGATGAGAGGGCGGTTCCCTATCGCCCCGCGCGTTGCCATTGCCTGCAGTTCATAGGGCGGACGGAATCCGCCCCTGAGCATCATTTCTTTTCCTTCTCCTTGCCGACCTTGAATATGTAGAGCAGCAGCAGCGCGAGATAGACGAGCACCAGGCCGAGCGTGACAAAGGCCATCATATCGCTTCTGGGCGCAAGGCTGATGAGCAGCAGCACGGGCGCGCCGAACACGATGCCAAACGAGCTTCCTGTAATGAGGTTGTTGGCGGCGGGCGTTTTGAACTCCGGGTCAATCTCGCGCAGCAGCAGTATGCCGGAGGATATGGTGCCCGTGAGCATGCCGTACATCGAGAAGAAGCCCTCGTAGGAATAGTCCGGATAGACTTTGTTGCAAAGCCAGCGAAGGTAGATGAACGTCACGACGCCGCCGAGCACCGCCATGATGAGGAAGGGCGCCCAGTAGCCCGAAAGCTCCTCGAAGTTGATGCTCGCGATGCCCGCGACGATCATGAAATCGAACGCAAGGCCCGAAATGCGGCTGAGAAGATAGTTGTTCTGATACTGCCGCGTCATGATTTTGGCGAAGCGGAGCCCCTTGAAAAGCGCGCGGCAGCCGATTGCGATGACGGAGCCAACGATGAAGTTGAAGCCCCAGAGCAGCGGGGAAACCGTGCCCGCGACGCCCGGCGCGACCGCCTCGAGGAGGCTCGATATGCCCCAGGTGACAAGATAGGTCAAAAGGTATAAAAGCGCGACGAGCGCCACCTGCACGCTCAATTTGTCCACCGATTCGGAGATGGGTATCTCGTTTTCGTCCTGGAAGGTATCCACCGTGACGGAGCCGGAAACCTCGCCGGGGGAACTTTTGCGCTTGAGCAGGCTCTTGCGGCCGTATATGTTGAGATATACGACGCCCACGACGCAGGCGCAAAGATAGCCCGCCGCCGCGAGGGAAAGGCCGAAAGAGCGGCCGCCCGCCATGCCCAGCGCCTCGTAAGTGGTGCCCACATTGTTCGCCTGCCCGGGGCCCTGTCCATACGCCATGGGCAGCAGAATGCCGCTTGCCTTGAATAGGTCGGGCATGAAGGTGTAGGCGAGGGCGATGGAGACGGCGAGACCCAGCGCGCCCTGTACGAGATACGTGCTGACGATCAGCGCGCCGGATTTGCTGCCGATGAGTCCGCCGGACGCGCTTTGCTTATCCGGCGTGCGAAGGGAGAGCGCGATGAATCCGAGCGCGATGGCGTGATAGGTGATCATTTCGAGGAAGGTCGTATCCACCATCAGCAGGTTGAAGGAGCGCAGTATCAGCAGCAGAAAGCCGCCGAGCACCGCCGTGGGCATGAGACTCTTGCGCACAAAGGGGATTTTGCGGCGCATGAGGTTTGCGAGCAGCACGATGCCCGCGATGATGCCGAATTGAATGATACCGCCCCATAATGCCGTGTTCTCGGATGAAAAATCCATCCTCTCACCTCACATATTCATATTTTGCGCTTGCTCTTTGCGTATTGCCTCAAAGAGCAGCAGGAACTTGAGCATGTTGGAGCCGCGCGGCACGCTCAGCTCGTAGTAATTGTCCGGCGTGGTGAATACGATGGTCTGCCGCCCGTGCATGGCGATGTCGGAGATTTGCTCGAGCGGGATGGCCGTCCGGCCGCAGACGAGCTTTTGCGCGTCCATAAAAAGCTCGCCCTCGTCCACGGGCGTTTCCTCGTGGCGCGCGATGGAAATAAGTTGGGCCTCCCTCGCCGTATAGCGCGTGTCACCGCGAAGGACGGTGTTTTTCACTTCATCCTTCTGCCAGTCGGCGAGTTCCTTCACCGTCTTAAAGCGCGTCCCTTCCAGCATGCCGTATTCCGTATAGCGCAATTCCATTTTGCACTTCTCGCAGCGCACCTTGTCGCCGCAGGAGCGGATGGAATCGTGCGCGCCGCATTCCGGGCAGATGAACAAAAGGTTCTCAAATCGCTCCGCAAGATTTTTGCCCTTGTAGCGCGCGGGGGAAGCGAGCTGGCGCGCGTAGGCGTCCTCATGGAGGTCGCGTGCGATGGCCCCGTTGATCTCATCCGCGCTCATGCCGGCGAGCTGCTCTTTGGTATAGACGTTGACCGGCGCGCCGTAGAGCCTGCCGCGGCGCGTGTTCTTCTCGCTCCAATTGGGACTTGTGAAGTACCCGCCTTCTATGCGGTACGTAACCAAAGCGCAGCGCGCGCTCTTTACCATTTTGCCCGTGGAGGGGAGTATGGGGTTGGTCACGCCGTCCCACGAGCGGTTGCCTTCCGCGAACACGCACACGTTTTTGCCCGCGCGTATGCGGCGTATGACCTCCATCACCGTGGAGGCGGCGTTGCTTCCCTTGTAGCGCGCGATGGGCGCGAACGCGTAGCGCAGGAATCGCGCGGCCCTTTTCCAGCGCAGTATGTGCTCGCTCGCGACGAAATACATCTGCTTGGGAAAGCTTACGCCCACGAGCAGCATGTCGTAATCCGTGTTGTGGTTGGAGAGCACAATGTAGGGCTCCGGCGGGTTTTTTGCGACTGCGAAGCGATAATTAAACTTGATTTTCAGAAACAGCGCCACCAGCGGATAAAAGAGCTTATAAAAGAAAACATGCCTCTTTTTCATAATGCTACCGCCCATTGATTGAATGAATCCATATTTATTTTATACTATAACGGCATGGCGCGCGCGTCAAGCAAAGCGCAGGTTAAGAACAGTGATAAGTTTTATGAATGCGGCGCGCTTCAAGCGGCGCGCGCGGACGCAAAAACCCGGCATAACCGGGTTTTTGAAAACGACACGCTATTTGCTTTTGCGCCTGCGCAGGCTCGTGCCCTGCCTGAGATACCCGCCGCGCTGGTTCTTCACATCGCTCACGGTGATGACGGCGCGCGGGTCCGCGCCCTGTATGATGGCGATGGCCTCGTGGGAAAGCTTGCGCCGCAGCGTGCACATGAGCAGGTAGCGCTCCGCGCCGTCTATGCCGTGCGTGACAAGCTGCGTCACGCCGAAGCCGTTTTTGCGGAGCTCGGATACGATTTTATCGCTCGTCTCGCGGTCCATCACCACCACCTGCACGGAGCAAAGCCCGAAGGCGAGCTTTTCCTCCAGCCAGCTGCCCAGAAAATTGCCCAGCGCGAAAGCGAAGGCGTAGGTGAACATCTTGAGCGGGTCGGACTTATAATCCGCGAGCACGCTCGCCGCAATGATGAGCCAGAGCGTGATTTCAATGAGCGCGATGCACGCGCCGATCACGCGCTCGCCGCGGTTGATGAGCACGATGCGCAGCGTGCCCAGCGTCACCTCAAGTATTTTCCCAAGAAAGATGCACAGGTAGACCACGAGCGACGCGCCCGCGAAGAATGTGCCGATTATTTCGAAGAAACGGGCCAAGCGAACACCTCCGTATTCTCGCAACCAAAATAAGCCGCCATGTCGACGACATTATCATTATACATATTTTACCGGAAAATGCAAACCGGCGCTTGTAAATTTTCCGTTACGGCGCGGCCGTTTCATGCCCAAAGCGGGGCGTTTGAAGTCGAAGCGCATTCAAATTCATCGAATTTTCAAACACGGGCGAAGGGTGATATGATATAATCCGTAAAAGATGTCCATAATCGCAATGAAATAAAGGTTGTCATGAAGGAAAAAATCAGAAAACTGATATTGCGCATAAAGTCCGCGTACGCGAGGGGAAAATCGCGGCGCGTCCGCGCGCGCCGGGTCATCGGCCGCGTCGGAGCCGCCCTCAGGGCGCGCTCTCCACGCGCGATCGCGCTCGTTTCGCTGCCCGTCGTCGCGCTCGTCGGCGTGGTGCTGCTCATCGCCCTCACGGGCAGGGGGAAGGACGAGCCCTCCGTCGCAAAGCCGGAAACGTCCGGCACCGCCCTCATCGATCTCGCGGCGGAGCTCACGCCCGCGCCCTCTCCCACGCCGACGCCGGTCAAGACCGCCGAACCCACGCCCACGCCCATCTTCCTCGGCAAGGGCATGACGGGGGAGCGCGTCAAGGCCGTGCAGGCGCGGCTGATGGAACTGGGCTATATGGATTACGACGAGCCCACGGAATATTACGGCAGCATGACGAAGCTTGGCGTGGAAACCTTCCAGCGCAGGCACGGCCTCGTGATCGACGGCTATGTCGGCGAGGAAACGTACGACAGGCTCATGCGCGAGGACGCGCTGCCCTATATGGTGACCATCGGCGATTCCGGCACGGACGTGGAGGAATTGCAAAAGCGCCTCGTGGAGCTTGATTATATGAACAAGGCTACGGGCTATTTCGGGGATGAGACCGCCGCCGCCGTGAAGGAGTTCCAGAGCCGCAACGATCTGGACGTGGACGGCATGATCGGCACACTCACGCGCGAGGCGCTCTACAGCGAGGAGGCCATTGCCCACTCCCTCTCCTACGGCGAAACGGGGGAGGAGGTGCTCTCCTACCAGAAGCGCCTCTTCAACCTCGGCTATCTCACCACCGATCCGGACGGCACCTTCGGCAAGGACACCGTGGCCGCGGTGAAGCTCTTCCAGGAGCTCAACGGCCTCATCCCGGACGGGCACATCGGCCCCATGACGCGCGAGATAATGATGTCCTCTGACGCGCAGGCGAACGCCCTTACCATCGGCATGAGCGGGGATACGGTGAAGTCCGTGCAGAAAAAGCTTAAGACGCTTGGCTACCTTTCCGACGCGGACGGGTACTACGGCTCCGGCACGGAGGCCGCCGTGCGCGCGTTCCAAAAAAACAACGGTCTCAGCGTCGACGGCAAGGTCGGCCGCAAGACCATGGCGAAGCTCGTTTCAGACGACGCGGTCAAGGCTTCCCCCGATCAGCCTGCCGCGACCCCGGGCGGCGGCGGAGGCGGAACCTCGACGCCCGCTCCCGGCGGCAACACCGGCGGCGCGACGGCGGATAGGTTCGTTGAAATCGCCTTGGGCAAGCTTGGCAGCTCCTACAGGACCGGCGCGAAGGGGCCAAGCTCCTTCGATTGCTCCGGCTTCGTGTACTGGTGCCTCAACCAGGCGGGCGTCAAGCAGGGTTATATGACGAGCAAGACCTGGCGCAGCGTCACCAAGTACAGGAAAATCACCGACATCGACGACTGCAAGAAGGGCGACGTGCTCGTATTCAAGATGTCCTCCTCCAAAGGGCACGTGGGCATCGTGATCAACGGCGAGGAGATGGTGGACGCCTCCTCCGGCAACGGCAAGGTCATGCGCCGCAGCTATAAAACCGATTACTGGCGCAAATACTTCTATTGTGCATACCGGATATTCTAATCGGCGGGTTATTGCAGAAAAATAAAGCTTGCAGCATTACATCGCGAGGGCGGCATTTGCCGCCCTCGCCGCGCATTTCCGTTTATTATGACGGGCCGTTTTAAAAGAAGCGTGCGTTGTGCCGTAAGTCGTGCTATGATAAACCCATTGAACGCAAGGGAGCGCCGTTATGGTCAAACGCAGATTTTCCTTCTAGCGCGATAGAAGGAAATACAATTCATCCTCCTTTTGTCGCCGAGCCGAAAGCGGGAGGAATACAACATGAAACAATATACGAAACGCAACCGCTCCACCTTATGCGGAGCTTTGATTTGTGTACTAATCAGCGCGGCCTGCGCCGTTACGCTTCAGTTTTTCAAAGGCAATGTGCTGGATATGGCAATCGCGGGCGATGCGCATGCGACGATGAAATACGCGCTGCTGCTCATCGGGTTCATCCTGGGTGAGATCGGGTTCTATTTCGTCTACGACCGGCTGAGCGCCCGCTTTGTCGCGGGCTGCGTGAAAGATCTGAAGGCGGATTTGTTTTGCAGCATCCTTCATCGCAGTTATGTCGGGTACAGGGCGTTTCCCAGGGGCGAATACATTGCAAAATATACCAATGAGACGGACCTGATCAGGGAGCGGCAATTTTCCATGCTGCCCCTTCTGGGAGAAATCGTTTTGAAGGTGCTCTTCGTCGGCATGGCGCTTTTCCTGCTTGACTGGCGCATTGCGCTCATCACGATATTTCTGCTGACCACGCCGCTCTATGTCCCCAAACTCATCGAAAAACGACTGCATAAAGCGCAGGCGGACTATGTCGCGGCGGTTGAAGAGAACCTCTCTAAAGTGAGCGATTGGCTTTTGGGGTTTGAAGTGATTAAGAACTTCTCCGTAGAGCGGCGCATCATGGAGCGTTTCCATGAAACGAGCGGCAATGTGGCGCAGAAATGGATTGTGGACGCCGATGTCGGAATCCTTTCCCGGCTCATATCGACCTTGATCTCTTATTTGTCCTACTTCATCATTTTGGCGTTTGCCGCTTATCTGGTGATTGCAGGCGATTTTTCAGCGGGCGATTTTTTCGTTGCAATCGGCATGATAGACCAGCTTTCATATCCGCTGATTTCACTTTCGGGCATCATCCGCCGCCTTGTGGCGATGCGGCCGGCGTGCAGGTCGATGGAGGCGTTCAT
>JAEWMV010000212.1 GCA_023393045.1 Bacillota bacterium
TAATGCCGCACATACTGCGCGACGGTGGAAACGTTCACCTCGTCGAGCGAGGTCTCGATCTCGTCGAGTATGCAAAACGCCGTGGGCTTGAGCTTCAATATGGCAAAGAGCAGCGCGATTGCGGTGAGCGCCCTCTCCCCGCCCGAGAGCAGCGAGAGCAGCTGGAGCTTTTTTCCCGGCGGCTGCGCGATGATGTCGATGTTGCAATTCAGGATATCGTTCTTGTCGGAGAGCACGAGCTCCGCGCTTCCGCCGCCGAAAAGCTCCGCGAAGGTGGCGCTGAAGTTCTCCTGTATGCGCGTGAACTGCCGCCTGAACTCATCCTCCATGGTGGAGACGAGCTCCTCGATGAGCTTTCTCAAATCCTCCTCCGCCGCGGTGAGGTCGTTGTACTGGACGCTGAGGGAATCAAAGCGCTCCTTGACGGACTTATAGTCCTCTATGGCGCTCACATTCACGTCGCCAAGCTCGCGGATGGCCTTTTTAAGCTCGTCGATGCGCACATGCGAGGCCGTGACGGCGATCTGGCGGCGGTACGGCAGCGCGTTTTCGTAGGTGAGCTCGTAATCCTCCCAAATCCTGTCCTGCATGGACTTCAATTCCATCTCCGCGCGGCTCAAATTGAGCTCCGCGCGGTGGTTGCCGTCGCGCGCGTCCTGCAATTCCGCGGCGGTCGCCTCCTTGCGCGCGCGCAGTTCGTCGTACGCGCGAAGATGCTTCGCCTTCTCCTCCTCCATGCCGTGCAGGCGGTCGGTGAGCGCGTCAAGCTCGCGGCGCTCGGTTTCGATGGTGCTCTCAATGGTGCTCATCTCGCCGGTCATGGCGTCAAACTGCGCGCGGCTCGCCTGCAGCGCGCGCTTTTCCGCGGCGATGGTCTCGTTGACGCGCGCGGCCTCGCGCATCAGGCGCTCCGCCTCGGTCGTCTGTGCGCCAAACTCCTTGCTCCCCGCCGCCGCCGCTACGCGCAGGTCGGACACTTCTTCGGAAAGCTCTGCGTAGGAGGTGCGAAGCGCCGCAAGCCTTTCCTGCGCGGCCCGGATATCCCCCTGCGTGGCGGTGTTGCCCTGCTCGAGCTCGCTCCTGTCCCGCTCCGCGTTCTTGAACTGGTTGTCAATGTCCTCGATGTCGTCGCGGATGCGGCCGATTTCCGCTTCCGCCTCGCCAAGCTCGTCCTTGGCCGCGTCCACATATTTTTGTATGATGTCGAGCTTCTCGTTATGCGCGGCGATCTCCACGTCCTTGGCGTGGAGCTTGTCCGTATGCATGCTCAGCGCTTCGTTGGCCTCGGCAAGCTTCGCTTCAAGCGCTTCGCCTTCCTTTGTCAGGCGCTCCTGCGCTTTTATGAGCGCGGCGTTTTTCTTGGTGAGGTCGTCAATTTCCCTTTCGCGCCCCACGATGCTGAACTCGCGCTTTTGCATGCTGCCGCCCGTCATGGAGCCGCCGGGGTTGATGATGTCGCCCTTTACGGTGGCGATGCGAAAGGCCGATCTGGCTTTTTTGTTGATTTCTATGCCCGCCGCGAGGTCCTCGACGATCACGGTGCGGCCCAAGAGGTTTTCCACCACGCCGCGGTAGCGCTCCTCAAAGCCCACAAGCTCGCTCGCCACGCCCACAAAGCCGTTGACCCTGCACATGGCAAGCTCACTCTCATTGAGCAGGCGGCCGCGCATGGCGGATATGGGCAAAAACGTGGCGCGCCCGTAATCGCGGCTCCGAAGATATTCGATGACGGCCTTCGCGTCCTCCTCCGTGCCGGTGACGATGTTCTGCAGCGCGGAACCCAGCGCCATCTCTATGGCGGCCTCAAACCTTGCGGGCACGCGGATAAGCTCCGCCACCACGCCCTCCATACGCCGCTTAAGGGCAACGTCCCGCTCGCTGTCGCGAAGGAGGTTCCTCACGCTCGCATAATACCCCTCGTGCGCGCGCTTCATTTCCTCAAGCACCTTGAGCCGCGCGCGCCCCGCCTCGGCCTGCTGTTCCGCGCCCCTTACGGCCTCGCGCGTTTCGCGCAGCTTCTGGTTGGTTTCGTTCAAACGCTCTATCGCGCCGCCGCGTTCCTTTTCAAGCGCGCCCCGCTCGCCCTGCAGCTTCGCGCCGTATTGGGCTGCGTCGTCATACTCCTTGGCGAGCTTTTCGCATTTTTCGGCGATGGCCTTTTTGCCTTCCTCGATGGCGCCGATGCGCTGCTCCATCGTCCCACGCATGGTCTCGAAGCGGGAGATCACGATCTTCGCGTCCGTTAAACGGTTGATGGCGTCGATCATGTCGCTCTTTTGCTTTTCAAGCGCCGCGTCGCTCGCCTCGATCTCGGCGGCCATGGCCTCGTGGCGTGTGGCGGCCTCGGCAAGCTTGGTTTCATCCCCGGCGCAGGCGGCCTTCTTTTCCTCAAGCGCCTTGGTTTTCTGCGATATTTCGGCGTTGAGTTTATCGAGCGTTGCGAGGTTCTCGTTGATGGCGGCCTCGGCGCGCGCCTGTTCGCGCAAAAGCCCTGCGACCTTTTCCTGAAACACCTTCGACTCGCCCGCGCGCGATTCCACGCCCGTGGTCATGGATAAAAGCCTGGACTGGATTTCGCTGATGGACGCGCCCAGCGCGCGCTCCCTCTCCTCCTCGAGCGCGCAGCCGCGCGCAAGCTCGGCTTCCAACGCCGTCAGGCGCGCGATTTCGCTTTCATATTGCCCCATGCTCTCGGAAAGCGACTTGAGCTTTTCGTTGAGCCTGTCGTATTGATAAAGAAAAACGTTGATTTCGATTTCGCGCAGCTCGTCGCGCAGCTTCAAATACGCGCGCGCGGCCTCGCTCTGCTCCTGCAAGGGGCCGACCTGCCGCTCCAACTCGCCCAAGATATCCTTCAATCGCTCGAGGTTGTTGCGCGTGTTCTCAAGCTTCCTTTCGGCCTCCTCCTTGCGCACACGGTACTTCATGACCCCCGCCGCTTCCTCAAAGGCGTTGCGCCTGTCCGCGGACTTGGTGGAGAGTATTTCCTCCACCTTGCCCTGGCCGATGATGGAATAGCCCTCGCGCCCCACGCCCGTGTCGCGGAAAAGCTCCGCGATGTCCTTCCTGCGGCAGCTTTCGCGGTTGATGAAATACTCGCTCTCGCCGGAGCGGTACATGCGCCTGGTGATGCATACCTCTGCGTAGTCCGTAAGGAGCTCGCCGTCCGCGTTGTCAAAAGTAAGCCCCACCTCGCAGAAGGAGAGCGCCTTTTTCTCTGCGGTGCCGTTGAAGATGATGTCCTCCATCTTCGCGCCGCGGAGGGCCTTTGCGCTCTGCTCGCCCAGCACCCAGCGCACGGCGTCCGCAATGTTGCTCTTGCCGCTGCCGTTGGGGCCGATGATGGCGGTGATGCCGTCCTCAAACTGGAGTTCGGTCTTGCGGGCAAAGGATTTGAACCCGTACATTTCAAGCTTAGTCAGTCTCAAAGAAGCGATACCTTCCCGTTCAGTCTATGAGGCCGAAGTCAGAAAGCGCCGCCTTCGCGGCCCTCTGCCCCGCCTCCTGTTTGGTGCGGCCCTCCCCCGTGCCGGTGGGGATGCCCGCGATGGCGACCTCCATGGTGAACACCTTGCTGTGGTCGGGACCGCACGCGCCCGCCAAACGGTAGGTGATCGCCCCCATGTGGCGCTTTTGTACATATTCCTGAAGCATGGTCTTGTAATCCTTGAGCGCGCCGCCCTCCAGAGCCGCCTCGACGCTGCTGTCGATGAAGCTCATGATAAAGGTGCGCGCGGTTTCCATGCCGCCGTCGATGTACAAAGCGCCGATGAGCGCCTCGAGCGCGTCGGAGAGAATGGAGGGCTTGTCGCGCCCGCCCGAATGGTCCTCCCCGCGGCCAAGGAGCAGCGCGCGGCCGAGTTCAAGGCTTTTTGCCACCTCGAAGAGCGCGCCCTCGCAGACCGTCTGCGCGCGCAGCCTCGTCATCGCGCCCTCGTCAAAATCCATAAATCGCGTGTAGAGATGCTCGCTCACGCAAAGCTCAAGCACCGCGTCGCCCAGAAACTCAAGCCGCTCGTTATGTATGCGCGCCCGCCCGTCGCCCTTGACATAGGAGGTGTGCGTCATGGCCGTGTCGAGCAGCGCGATGTCCCGAAAGCCGTAATTGAGCTTTGTTTCCAGCGCGGCGAGGCTTTTCCTTCGTTCAAAATCCACTTTGCCTCCATATGCCAAAAGGAGCCGCCCGAAAATGCATAACCGGAAGAACTGCGGCGCCCCCTACTGAATTTGCGAAAATGATTCCGAATGAGGTATGTAGGGGAGAGTGCCGCGCATCCGCGCATTTCCCGACAGCTCCGCCGACGCGCTTAATTCGTCACTTCGCAATGAATTTGACGATATCGCCCACTGTGCGAATGCCCGGAAGGTCATCGTCCGGAATCTCGACGCCGTACTCCTGCTCGAGATCCATGATAAGCTCGACCACGTCGAGGGAATCGGCCTTGAGATCCTCGATGAGCTTAGAGTCCATGGTGATATTCTCCTCGGGGATATCAAGCTGCTTGGCTATGACAGCCCTGACCTTTTCAAATTCCATTCAAACACCGCCTTTCAGAATACTAACAGTTTAGCCGCCGCGCTAAAATATGTCAATCCTCCATCTCGGGCAATGCGGCGACGGCCTCTGCCACCGCAGCGTTGACGCCGCTTTTTGCAAACGACCTCGCCTGCATGATCGCCGAGCGGAAAGCCCTGTCGTCCGAGCTGCCGTGGGCCTTGATCACGCATCCGTCTATGCCCAGAAGGGGCGCGCCGCCGACCTCCTTGTAATCCATCTTCTTTTTGAGCCTGCGAAAAGCGGGCTTCGCGAGCGCCGCGCCGAGCTTTGAGCGCGCATCCGCCATAAGCTCGTCCTTTAGCATGGAGAAGATGACGTCGCTCATGCCCTCCGTGTATTTCAATACCACATTCCCCACAAACCCGTCGCACACGAGCGCGTCAAATTCGCCGGAGAGGATATCGCGCGCCTCGCAGTTGCCCGCAAAGCCTATGGGCGCGTCCGCGAGGAGCTTGTAGGCGGCCTTGGTGAGCTCGTTGCCTTTTTCCTTTTCCTCGCCGTTGTTGATCAGGCCGATACGGGGGGATTCTATCCCCATCGCGCGCTTCATATACGCGTGCGCCATCACGCCGAACTGCTGGAGGTAGGAGGGCTTGCAGTCCGTGTTCGCGCCGCAGTCGATGAGCATGACCCAGCCGCCCTTCTTCGTGGGCAGAAGCGGCGCGAGCGCGGGGCGCTTGACGCCCTTGATTCTGCGCACGATAAGCGTCGCCCCCATGAGCAGCGCGCCTGTGCTGCCCGCGGACACGATGCAATCCGCCTCCTTGTCGGCGACGAGCTGCAGCGCGCGCACCAGCGAGGAATCCTTCTTGCGCTTGACGGCGAGCGTGGGCTGCTCGTGCATGTCGATCACCTCGCTTGCGTTGAGCACGCGAAGGCGCCGCTCGTCGTATTTGCCGCCGCGCAGCTCTTCGCGGATGGCGTCCTCCCTGCCGCAGAGGATAAGCTCAATGTCCTCAAAATCCAGCAGCGCCTCGATTGCGCCCTCTACGACCGCGCGGGGGGCGTTGTCCCCGCCGAAAGCATCGATTGCGATTTTAATCATGCGTTATGATTCCTTTATAATATAAAGATTGTGGGCTTCAGTTTAGCACAGAATGCGTGTTTTCGCAAACGACAAAAGGGCCACAAAAAAGAAGCAAGGTGCGAATTGCCTTGCCTCTTAACAACTTGTTGTTGATTCAAATGTTCCTGTTCAGCAATCTCTTTGGGATGATCCACAACAATAAAATCACACATGTTACTATTGCCAAAAGCGTGATGGCCAGGGGAAGCGCAGATATCGGGTCTATCAGTATTGCAGAGATTTTCTCTATCATGCTGTAAAATGCTTTTATTGGCGCTGGCGCGTCCAGCCCGGATAAAAACATTTTGAGTTCTTCAAAATGCACGGTTAAATTTGAAATTGAAAACGCAGATGCTCCCGCCGCTTCATTCCCAACGGCATATTGCCCTAAAGCAAGGTTTCCCGCCGTGGCGTAACCTAGCGCCATATTGCCCACAGACAGCAATCCCGCCGCAAAATTGCCCATTGTCATCAACAGGGCAAGCGCGATGTTTCCTATAGAAAACAGACCGGCCGAAAGATTCCCGATCGATATTACGCCTGTTGAAATATTGCCGATTGAAATAAATCCCGCCGCAAAATTGCCAACCGCGATAACGCCCCTTGCTTTTGGCCCAAACGCGAAAATTCCGCGCGCGGTAGGCAATCCGAAGGAACTGCCATATCTCCCGCCCACATTGAATCCTCTTATGCTTACGGTTCTAAAAGATGGTACGGATGGCGCGTAGTTGGCGCGGATGATATGGACGAGCGGAAGTCCAAACAAGGTCTTTTCGGATTTGTATTCCCGGAACGGCCTTGCCGCTATATCAGCAAAGTTCTCATATAGCGCGGCGGCTACTTTATCCGGCTCTCCCATGCGTTGGATGATTTGCTCAATACTTTCGCCACGTTCAAGGGCGGCGTTGATGTCACTTTCCAAATCGCTTTTCAGCCGCTTGCGCTCCTCCGCCGGAAGGCAGGAACGCTGAACGATTTCCCTGATATATTGCTTCTGGTTCATATCGAATCCTCCATGATCTTAGTCATATCTTGAGCAATGGCTTTCCATTGGGCGTATGATTCCCGCATGACTTGTTTGCCTTTTGGAGTAACTGAATAGTATTTTTTAGGCTGCCCGCGGGAAGCCGCTTGTTCCCATCTTGTTTCCATCAAGCCATCGTCCTCTAATCTATACAGAATGGGGTAAAGCGTTCCCTCCTTGATGCTGAACGAGTTGCCCTGTCGATTGAGTTCGGCCACGAGTTCATAGCCATACATCTCTTTATTTGAGAGCAGTTTTAAGATGACAATTTCAAGAATACCCTTCCTGAATTGCTTTATTATATTGTCACTCAAGAGATCACCTCTTTTATAGTCCAATATGTTTTGTACTACATAGTATATTATGATACCTTGCTTGATGTTTTGTCAAGAATGGTTATTCAATCCATGAAAATTCGGCTCTGTAAAATCACGCCGGCGGCAAACGACAAAAGGGCTTCCTCTCGGGAAGCCCAGATGCGCATAATGAATGGCGAAGGGTGATCAGGCCTTCTTCTCTTCGATCTTGACGACCTGCTTGCCGTCGTAATAGCCGCAGTTCTTGCAAACCCTGTGGGCGAGCTTGGGCTCGTGGCACTGGGGGCACTCGGCTATGCCCGGGAGGGAGAGCTTCCAAACGCTGCTCCTGCGGGAATGTTTCCTTGCCTTTGAAGTTCGTTTCTTGGGGACCGCCATGATCACACCTCCTTATCGTCTTGGAGCAGATTCCTGAGCTTGAGGAAAGGGTTCACGGTTTCTTCCGTGTCCTGTTCCCGCACGCAGGAACACTGCGCTGTATTCAGGTCGCACCCGCATATCGGGCACAGGCCGCGGCAATCCTCGCTGCACAAAGCATAGTTGGGCATGTTGAGGAGGATTGCGTCCCGCACGAGTTCGTTGAGGTCGAGCGCCTCGCCCGAAAAAGCGTAGGTGTCTCTCTCTTCGTCCCCGTCCAGGCCGTTTGCGTCCTTTTCAAAACGCTCGTCGAATTCAATTTCAAAAGGCTGTGTGAACTCCTTGCCGCAACGCGCGCAAACGCTGCGAAACGCCGTGAGGACACTTCCCTTCACGCTGAAGCCGCTCCCGTCGAAGACGTATTGCGCCTCCAGCGATACGGGCGAGGCGAAACGCACCTTGCGGCCGAGAAAATCAAAATCGTCCCACCACTCGGCAACGGACGCGTTTGACGCGCTGCCGGGAAGCTTGAGCTCCCTTGAAACATTCAGCTTCATCGAAAGTCGACCTCGTCTATTTTATCCATTGGCAAATTGTTTGTCAACAACAACTTTGCCCGATGTTTTCTTTATTTTCCGACCAAAGCGGCCGTGTCGCGGGCAATCATCATCTCCTCGTCCGTGGGGATGACATACACCTTGACCTTGCTCTGCTTCGTGCTCAGCTCGGCTTCTTCGCCGCGCGGGCAGGTGAGGTTATACTCGAAGTCCACGTCCACGCCGAGGTAGGAAAGGCCGCGCAGGGACTTTTCGCGCACCACGCGGTCGTTTTCGCCCACGCCCGCGGTGAACACGATGGCGTCCACGCCGTCCATCGCCGCGGCGTACGCACCGATATACTTTTTGACCTTATAGCAGAACGTGTCGACCGCAAGCTTCGCGCGCGCGTTGCCTTCATTTGCCGCGTCGTCCAAATCGCGAAAATCGCTCGACACGCCCGAGATGCCGAATACGCCGCTCTTCTTGTTCATGTACTCGTCCATCTGGTCGCAGTTGAAGTTGAGCCTACGCATCATGTAGGTCACGAGCGCGGGGTCGATGTCGCCGCAGCGCGTGCCCATGGGGACGCCCTCGAGCGGGGTCAATCCCATGGAGGTGTCCACGGACTTGCCGCCCTTTACGGCCGTGATGCTCGAGCCGTTGCCGAGGTGGCAGGTGATGACTTTCGTCTCAGCAACCGGCTTGCCGAGCTTTTCTATGGCGCGGTGCGAAACGTACAGGTGCGAGGTGCCGTGGAAGCCGTAGCGCCGGATCATGAGCTCCTTATACGCCTCGTAGGGCAGCCCGTAGATGAACGCTTCGGGCGGCATGCTCTGGTGGAAGGCCGTGTCGAACACCGCGACCATGGGCACCTCGGGCATGATGGCGCGGCAGGCGCGTATGCCCATGAGGTTCGCAGGGTTGTGCAGGGGCGCGAGCACGGAGAGCTTTTCGATTTCGCCGATAAGCTCATCCGTAACTTGAACGGACTTTGAAAACTTTTCGCCGCCGTGCACGACGCGATGACCCACCGCGTCAATTTCCTTCATGCTCGAAACGACGCCGATCTTAGCATCCGCAAGCGCGTCGAGAACCATGCGTATCGCGTCGGTATGATCCTTCATTTCATCATTGAATTCAAGCTTGTCCCGCCCCGCGGCCTTGTAGGTGAGCTTGGAGCCGCCGATGCCGATCCTCTCGCAGAGGCCCTTGGCGACGACTTCGGCCTTTTCCACGTTGATGAGCTGGTACTTGAGCGAGGAGCTGCCCGCGTTGATGACGAGTATCTTCATTTCACTTCCCCTTTCTTACGCCTGCTGCGCCTGAACCGCCGTGATGGCCACGACGTTGACGATATCCTCCACGCTGCAGCCGCGCGAAAGGTCGTTGATGGGACGCGCGAAGCCCTGGCAGATGGGGCCGACCGCTTCCGCCCCGGCGAGCCTCTGCACGAGCTTATAGCCAATGTTGCCCGCCTGAAGGTCCGGGAACACAAGCACGTTTGCATGGCCCGCGACCAAACTTCCCGGGCTCTTGAGCTGGCCGACTTTTTCAACGAGCGCCGCGTCCGCCTGCAATTCGCCGTCCACACTCAGCTCCGGCGCAAGCTCATGCACGAGCGCGGTCGCCGCGACGACCTTGTCCACATTGTCATGTTTGGCGCTGCCCTTGGTGGAGAAGGAGAGCATGGCGATTTTCGGATCGATGCCGCAAAGCGCTTTTCCCGTTTTCGCGGAGGCGATGGCGATGGCCGCGAGCTGCTCCGCCGTGGGGTCTATGTTCACGGCGCAGTCGGCAAAAATCATTACGCCGTCCTGCCCGTAGGACTTGTCGGGTATCTCCATGATAAAGCAGCTGGACACCGTGTTGATGCCCTTTGCCATTTTTATGATCTGCAGTCCCGGACGAAGGGTGTTGCCCGTTGTGTTGATGGCGCCCGCCACCATGCCGTCCGCCTTATTGTCCTTGATCATCATCGCGCCGAAGAAAAGGGTATCCTTCATTTGAACCAGCGCCTTTTCCGGCGTGACGCCCTTTTCCTTGCGAAGCTCGTAAAACCAGTCCGCATAGCGCTTGTAATCCGCGCTCGTTTCGGGGTCTATGATATCGACTCCGGCGAGGTTGACACGGAACTTTTCGGCAACCGCCTTCACCTCGTCCGGCCCGCCCAGCAGCGTCACGCGCGCGAGGCCCAGCGCGGTGATTTTCTGTGCGGCCTGTACGGTGCGCTCCTCCGTTCCCTCGGCCAGAACGATGTGCTTCGGCTCGGCCTTTGCTCTTTCCCTGATCTTATCCAGGACTGACATTTTTTTGCTTGCTCCTTTCCGGTGCGAAAACTCGGGACAGCAGCCCCAAGTTGGTATTATAGCACAATAATCCGGCCAGGTGTACCGCTGCGCGAGAATTAATTGCACAATTCGCGTTTTTTTATTCACGGCGGCCTTTGGCGTGGTATAATTTTGACAAAAGCAGCGGAGGGCGCACTATGGC
>JAEWMV010000234.1 GCA_023393045.1 Bacillota bacterium
CCGGGGCGGTTACGGGCGCGCCGTCGAGCGTGCCGAGGGGCTGCCCCTCCCGGAACACGTCCCCTTTTGCGACGAGCGGCAGCCATAAGCCCGCCTTGGGGCAGGAAGCGTCCCGCAGCGTGCCGTAGAAGGAGGGCGCGCTGCCCTGCACCTCGCCCGGCAGCATTCCTTCGGCGCGCAGCAGGTCGAGCAGCGCAATAAAGCATTGTTCGGCAACGGGCAGGTTCACCGCGCCCGAACCCGCGCCGGAGGGAAGCTCTATGATGCAGGCCGCCTGATCGCGCTCCCGCACAGCCTTGATGAAGAGCTGGCCTCCCGTGCCGTCCGAATGGACGCATACGGGCAGCGTGAGGGAGGACACCAGCGCCAGAGCCTTCTCGGATTCGCTGTAAACGGAGAGGATGTAGGGCAGGCTGTGCTGGCCGCAGCAGTGGATGTCGACGAGCATGTCCGCGCCCGCGGTTTCCCGCCAGACGGCGGCGGCAAGTTTGTGGGAAATGCTCTTTTCGTCATTTCCCGGGAAAATACGGTTTAAATCCTCCCCGTCGAAGGGGCAGCGGCGCTGCATGCAGCGCATGGCTGCGGCGTTGACGGTGGGGATGACGTCCACCGTGCCGCGAAGCGGGGGATGTTCCTCAAGATATTCGATGAGCTTTCGCGCGACGTAGATGCCCGTCACCTCGTTGCCGTGCACGCCCGCCGTGAAGAAAATTCGGGGCGCGCCGCTGCCGAAGGAGTGCACCTCAAATTCAACCGAAACGCCGTTTTCCCTGACCGTGACCGTTCTCATAGAAAATGTCCTCCCGTTGTGAAGTATTGTTTTGCATGGTATAATACAGGGGTTACTAAGGCAGTGCCGCCCGCCTCTTTGCGGGCGGGGTATGCGCAAAAGGATACCGGATGGCTCTCTACACGCTCAAAAAAATCGCCTATCATATTGCGCTCTGCGCCATCGTGTGGTTTTTGATCGACCAGTTCTCGCGCGAGGGCCGCCTGTACGCAGGCTGGGCCGCGGGGGCACTGGGCGCGATGTACCTTCTCGCGGCGTGGTTTTCCTATCTGAAAAGCAAGGGCACGGATTTTTTGAAGCTCATCCGCCGCAAGCATCCGCCCGACGTGCCGTGTTACCTGCGCGGCCCGGATAAGGAAACCAAGGCCAAGCTGAATCTCAACGGTCTTCGCCACGCGTTTGACGACGACCTCGCCGAATCCGCAGACGAGCGCGCGAACGTGCTTGCGCTCCAAATGCGCCAGCGCCTCAATGCCCTCGCGTGGGCGGTCGTGGGCGCGGCGCTGCTTTGCGTGTCGTTCTTCTAAAGAGCGCCAAAACCGCATCCATTCGCACAGGTTGACAAACCGGGCCTATTTGCCTATAATGCGTCATGGGAATGGAGTTCTCCCACGGGAAACCGGAACCGCCGGACGGCTGATGACTTCTGCAAACTGCGGAAAGCGTCTGCCGCCATTTTTGTTTTGGAGGAAACCGCCATGACACAATGCCTGCTCGTCGGCCTCGGAGGATTTATCGGAACACTCTGCCGCTACCTCGTCGGCCTCATCCCGCTCAAAACGCAAAGCGGATTCCCGACGCTCACTTTTCTCATCAACATAGCGGGCGCGTTTGCCGTGGGCCTCATCGCGGGCCTTGCGGCGAAGAGGAGCGCCCTTTCCCCCAACGCCGTTTTGTTCCTAAGAGTAGGCATCTGCGGGGGATTCACCACGTTTTCGGCTTTTTCGCTGGAGACGGCGGCGCTTTTAAAAACCGGTTCGTATGGAATCGCCGCCGCCTACGCGCTCTTGAGCCTCATACTCGGCGTTTCGGCGGCGCTCTTTGCGCAATGGCTCGTTGCCGCCGACTGACGCGCTAGATGTTCACTTCGACGGTCGTGACGGCAAGCTCCAATTCCGTGAAGCTCGCGCACGCGCCCATATAGCCTTTGGTGTTTTCCCCAATGAAGTATTCGGGCACGACGAGGTAAGTCCTGCCTTGCGCGTCGTAGACCGCCGCGCCCTTGAAATAGGGCTTATTTCTTTTTTCGCAGAAGTAGAGGCTTTCCTTTTTGCAGGAGAGGAGATATTTGTCTATCATCCCGTCGAAAGCGGCCTCGCCCGTGATGCCGCCGCTGACATAGTCGCGCGCGTAGTCATAGCGCTTCGCGTCCGATTCCCGCGCAAGCGCGACCTTGCCGGAGCGCACATCGTACGCGTCGCCCTTTTGCAGCGCGTGCAGCGTGATGTCCGCATAGTTGCCCGCGCTTTTTTTCATCATATTTCTGCAGTCCACGATATAGACGGCAGCGCTCCCCATCACCTCGATGGCGCCCTCGTGATAGACCAGCGCCGTGTCCTCCGACACCGCGTAGCCCACTTTGGCGTTCTCTTTGTTCAAAAGGCAGGTTTCGATGAGGCGCAATAGCCGCGGGCGCTTGTTGAAGTGCTGGTCGACCACGCCCTCGGTGAAAAAGCCGAGGCCCTGCGTGATGATAAGCGGCGCGCAGGGATTGTCCTCTTCGCAGAGCTGGTCGTAAGTGTCGTAGGAATAGAGCGTTTCGCAGGAGAGCACGCCGCGGTTGCTGCCCTCGCCAATCATCACGCGGCTCATGATCGCAGCGCCCGCGCTGGAGCCGCCGATGACGCCGCCGTTCGCGTAGATTTCGCGCAGGCGGGAAAGCAGCTTTGTATCCGAACCGTCCTTGCGCAGGAAGCACTGCGAGACAAAATACTGGTCGCCCCCCGTGAACCACACGCCCGTCACGCCCTCCATGAGTTCCAGCAGGCCGTCCGCGTCGCCCGTCATGGCGTTGTAGCCGCGCTCGTCGCGCACATGCTGCGCATAGAGCGGCACGAGTATTAGGTTTTCGCGCGGCACACCGAGGCGGACAAGATCTTCCGCGTAGGAACGGAAAGTATCGTCCGGCTCGCTTCCCGACGCCGTCACGATGAAGGCGATCTTCGCCTTCGCCCCGCCCGCGCGCGCGATGAGCGCGCTAAATATCTCGTCGGCGCTCTTTATCATGCCGCCGCCCACGATGAATAAGGTTCCTGCCATATGTTTTTCCTCCGGTTTCTGGTATTTCATATTCCGACAAGCGCAGGGGAGCCGATGCGTACAGCGGCTCCCTTTTGTTCAGGCCGCAGGAGGGTTCAGCGCCTGCGGTATTCCTCGACCTCCGGCTCGTTCGCCCACACGAAATGTCCGGGGCGGACCTCGGCCCAATAGGGTTTGCGGGTCTCGTAATCGTGCTGGCCCGGGTCGTAGATCACCACGCGCTTGTCGCGCTCCACATCCGGATCGGGCACGGGCGCGGCCTGCAGCAGCGCGTTGGTGTAGGGGTGGAACGGGTGGGCAAAAAGCTCCTCGCTCTCGGCAAGCTCCATGATGCGCCCCTTGTACATGACCGCGATCCGGTCGGAAATGAAGCGCACCACGCTCAGATCATGCGCGATGAAGAGATAGGTAAAACCCTTCTCCTGCTTGAGCATGTTGAGCAAATTGATGACCTGCGCGCGGATGCTCACGTCCAGCGCGGAAATGGGCTCGTCCGCGACGATGAGCTTGGGCTCCACCACGAGGCTTCGCGCGATGCCGATCCTCTGTCTCTGCCCGCCCGAGAACTCGTGCGGGAAGCGCGTGACGTACTCGTCCATCAATCCCACGCTGTGCATGGCCTCGGCCACCTTCCTCTGCCGGTCGGCCTCGTCCTTGTACATATGGAAGTTGTAGAGCCCCTCGGAGATGATGTAGTCCACCTTAGCGCGCTCGTTGAGGCTTGCCATGGGGTCCTGAAAAATCATCTGCACGCTCTGGCGGAACTTCGTCAATTCCTCGCCCTTCATCTTGCGGTTGACCTTCACGCCGTCAAAGTAAATTTCCCCGGCGCTGGTGTGGCAGATCTTCATGATGGCCTTGCCCGTTGTGGTCTTGCCGGAGCCGGATTCACCCACCAGCGAGAAGGTCTCGCCCGGATAGATGTCGAAGGTGACGTCCTTGACCGCACTGAAGGTCTTTCGCCCCAGCTTGAAGTTGACTGTCAGGTTCTTGACGGAGACAAGCGGCGCTTGCCCGGAAAAATCCCGGGGCGGCAGCGGCTTTTGCGAAAGCTTCGCCTCGTGCGCGCCCGCAAGCTCCGCCGCATATTCCTTCGCCTTGTCATAGAGGAGCCACGTTTTTGCATAATGCGTGTCCGTCACCTTGAAAAACGGCGGCTCAAGCTCGAAGTCTATCTTCATGGCGTCCGGATTGCGCGGGGCGAAGGCGTCGCCCTTTATCTCTTTATAAAGGTTCGGCGGCGAGCCCTTGATGGAGTGCAGGTCATGCCCGCGCACGCCCAGCTGCGGGAGGGAGAGCAACAGCGCCTTCGTGTAGGGATGGCGCGCGTCCTTGAAGATCTCGTCGGCGAGGCCGTATTCGACGATTTGCCCCGCGTACATGACCGCGACCCTGTCCGCCACGTTCGCCACGACCCCGAGGTCGTGCGTGATGTAGATGACGGACATATCGAGGTCCTTCTGCAGCTTTTTGATGAGCGCGAGTATCTGCGCCTGCACCGTCACGTCGAGCGCGGTGGTCGGCTC
Organism: Bacillota bacterium; assembly: GCA_023393045.1. GTDB lineage: Bacteria > Bacillota > Clostridia > Christensenellales > CAG-138 > Phil1. The sequence continues at coordinate 4,576 of JAEWMV010000234.1, forward strand.
GTCGCAGATGAGTATCTTGGGCCTGCAGGCGATGGCTGTGGCGATGACCACGCGCTGGCGCATGCCGCCGGAGAACTCGTGCGGGTATTGCTTATAGCGCGTTTCCGGCTCGGCGATGCCCACCTGATGCAGCAGCTCGATAGCTTGCTGTTTCGCTTCTTCCTTGGGCGTGCCGAAGTGCCACGAGATGACCTCGCGTATCTGCTCGCCGATGGTCTTCACGGGGTTAAGAGAGGTCATGGGATCCTGGAACACCATGGCGATCTTCTTGCCGCGCACGGCAAGCCATTCTTTCTCGCTCTTGTACTGCGAGAAGTCCACGCCGTCCATCATCATGGTGCCGGACTCGACCCAGCCGTTTTTATCGAGCATGCCGATGAAGGATTTTGTAAACACGCTTTTGCCCGAGCCGGATTCGCCCACGATGGCAAGCGTTTCGCCCTGATACAGGTCGATGGACGCGCCGCGTATGGCGGTGAGCGTTTTTCCGCGCAGGTTGAACTTGATGACGACGTCTTTTGCCTCAAATATCTTCTCTTTCATCACAGCGCCCTCCTCATACATGGTTCTTGGGGTCGGACGCATCGGCGAACTTGTTGCCGATGATGTAGAAGGAGATGGTGATGAAGCACAATATCAGCGTGGGGAATATCATCTGGAACGGATAGATGAGGAAGGAACTCCGCCCCTGGTTGACGAGGTTGCCCAGCGTGCACAAATCCTTGGGAAGGCCGATGCCGATGTAGCTCAAAAACACCTCGGAGCCGATGGAATAGGGGATGGTGAGCGCGGCGTCCATGATGATGAGGCTCATCAGGTGCGGCACGATGTTGCGGCCGATGATGCGCTTTGTGGGCGTTTTTAGGCAGATGGAGGCGATGTTGTAATCCGCCTCGCGAAGGGCGAGTATGCGCGACCTGAACCAGCGTGCCTCGCTGATCCACCCCGTCGCCACGAGCGCGATGATGATGGTGAACACGCTCGCCTGCATGATGTAGGCGATGAGCACCAGATAGATGGTGCTGGGCACGTTGGTGAGCGTGTTGTAGATGGCGAACATCAGCGTGTCGAGCTTGCGGTAAAAGCCCCACAGCGCACCGATGATCACGCCAAGCCCCACCTCAAATACCGCCACCGCGATGGATAAGAGCAGCGACGTGCGCGTGCCGAACCATACGCGCGCCCAGATGTCGCGCCCAATGCCGTCCGTGCCGAAGGGATGCTCCGCGCTGGGGCCGAGGTTCCAATCCCGCGCCGAAAGGGAGCCCAGATACGGGTCGAGGTCGGTGACCATGGGGTAGATGATCGTGTAGGCGATCATCGCAAACACGAGCGCTACGATGATTTTTACGAGGTTGCTTTTGAAGAAGGTGCGAAGCGTGCTTTTCCAATAGGAATAATTCGAAAAGCCCGTGTCCTCGCTCTTTTCCTCCATAAAAGGCGCGCGGGTAAACAGCTCGTCGGGGAGCTCGCCGTATTTTTTGATGTCGATGCTTTCCATATGCGCTGCCCCCTCAATCATTGCTGTCGACCAGCTTAATGCGCGGGTCGATGAAGGAAACGAGTATGTCCCCAAGGAATACGCCCGCAACGGAGAGCGTGCCGTATAAAAGCACAAGAATCTGCACGAGCGGGTTGTCCATTTCCTGCACGGATTTGATCAAAAGGCCGCCCGTGCCGGGGATGGAGTACATGCTCTCGATGATGAGCGAGCCGGAGAGCATGAGCAGGAAATCCGCGGGGATGTTGATGGCGATGGGCACGATGGCGTTTCGAAGCACATGCCGCCACATGATGAAGTTCTGCGGCAGGCCCTTCACGCGGGCGAACTTGATGTAATCGCGGTTCTCCTCGTCCACGATGTAGCGCCGCAGCCACAC
>JAEWMV010000245.1 GCA_023393045.1 Bacillota bacterium
CCAAAGGGGCGCGGGAATCTCTCCTCCATCCTCAGCTTACCTTCATCACCTCCCCCTCCATCGTTTGTCGTCACGCGCGCCTGGAAATAGGCTGTTCCGAAATATCGGCCGACCCGCCCCGGCGGCATGGCGTTTTACCCCTGCTCTTCAAACAGATTTTTCGGGCCTGTTCCGGCACGCAGTAAAATATTAAAAAATTACGATATAATATATTATTTCAAGGAACTATCCCGCCTTTCCCCTTAATGCGCTAACACATTTTATCAGTAAAAAGTTACAATGTAAATAGAGTCAATTCGAAAATATTAGTCTGAATTTGTAGCTTTATGGGGCATATTGGCGTTTCTGAAATAATTCATAATTTACCTATATTTTCTGGATTTATTCCATTTTGTCGCGTAAACAAAACATATGTCGCGCGCTGTTGATTCACGATAATCCAACAATATGCGCTAAAACCCGCGCTTTAAAAAGGCTTGCCGTTACGGTATAATATTTATGTAACTTATTTTGATAATTTAATGGGCTTTTTTCGAGGATATGGTACGATATTATCCGGTTTTCTTTGTGGTTCTGTCCGGCTTCTGATCATCCGAGCGGAAAAGGTAAGCAGCTTATGAAAAAGCATTTCATGTTCTGGCCTGTTTTGTGCGCGGCGATGCTCTTTTTTGCATTGGACGCTTGCTCCCGCACGGCAGAGGCGGTCGGCGCGGGGTGGTTTTACGCAAATACAGGGTTTACCCTGCGGATTCATTTCCCTGGATGCTATGAGGCGGAGGCCGTTGGCCCCGTGGCGACTGTCGAACCTACAGCCATCGTTGAGCCTACGCCAACCGTCGAACCTACGGCCATCGTCGAACCCACGACCACCGTTGATCCCACGCCAACTGCCGACCCCACACCCACCGTTGAGCCAACGTCTACTGTCGAGCCTACGGCGACCATTGAACCTACGCCTACTGTCGAACCTACGGCCATCGTCGAACCCACGGCGATTGTCGAGCCTACGGAACCTGCCGGCTCCACCGGAACAGATGAAAGCGGATAGAATGCTTTGCAGTTTGCGTATGCGCAGACAGGCCGCAAAGAAAGATGCCGCAGTATGCATACATTCGGAGGAAGCGCATGAAAAGCAAAGCAGCCGATACTTCCCTCAAAAAAATTGCCGCAACCGTCGCCCGGGTGCTTTCGGGCATCGTTACCGCATTCTTTTTATTCCTTTTGGCTTTTCTTTTATATTCCATGACCGCCGCCGGGAACGACGACGGAGGCATCGGCATTGGTCCCTACGCCTATATGGCCGTAGTGTCCGGCAGCATGGAACCGGCCATCTCCGCCGGGGATGTCATCGTAACAAAGCAAAGCGCCCCGGATACCGTTTTGCCCGGCGATATCATCACGTTTCATCCCTACGCGGGAAGCGCCGTGCGGGTCACACACCGCGTCGTGGAAATCACGCAGGACGGCTTTCTCACGATGGGCGACGCGAACGGCGCGCGCGATGTAAACCCGGTCACCCCGCAGATGTATATCGGCAAGGTCGTCCTGATCATTCCGTATATCGGCTTTCTCATGTCGGGCTCCGCCGGTCCCATTCTGGTAGGCAGTATCTTCTTACTTTATATAATTGCTGAAGCGGCGGTGAAGGAACTCATACGGGGGCGTCACAGGCGGCGGGAACGCCCCGCCGCGCGGGAAACCGAGGCTAAGATCTGAACAATGCGGGCGCTTCAACGATCTGTGGCGATTTCGGCTATAATAATATAGAACAGTAAGCCGCCGCAATCGTATTTTTTTCGCAAAAAATGGCCGCGAAGCCCGCGCAACTTACCGCGCTTCGCAGCCATGTGAGGCCGGAGCCCGTGCATTAACCCCTCATGCACACATTGGGATAGTAGTTGCGCGTTGAAGCGTCCTGCATGCCCTGCACGATGTTGAGGCATTCGCCAAAACGCTGGAAGTGGACAATTTCGCGCTCGCGCAGGAAGCGCAGGGGATCGAGAATCGCGGGGTCGTCGGTGAGGGTCATGAGGTGCTCGTAGGTGGCCCGGGCCTTTTGCTCGGCGGCCAGATCTTCCACCAGGTCCGCGACCGGGTCGCCGGTGCAGGCGATGTACGCCGCGGTGAAGGGCATGCCGTTGGGGTCGGCCGGGAATACGCCGTGGTCGTGCATGGTATAGTAGCCAAGCATACCTGCGCACTCCAGTTCCTTATACGTCGCGCCGCGCAGACACTGGTAGATCATGGTGCCCAGCATTTCCCAGTGAGCCATTTCTTCCGTGCCGATGTCATTGAGCGTCGCCCTGACGCGGTCGTCCGGCATGCTGAAGCGCTGCGTGAGGTATCGCATGCCCGCGGCAAGCTCCGAATCCGGACCGCCGTACTGCGCCATGAGGAGTTTCGCCATCCTGGGATCCGGCTTGGCGATATTGACCGGATACATCAGTTTTTTAAGATAGATCCACATATTTCCTCCTTCTTATTCCCACGGCCACTTGGAAGTCACGTAGTTGCCCACATCGGTCGGCGAATGGCCGAAGTTCATAAGCGGACCGTAAAGCTCCTCGTATTGGCCGATAAGCGCGTTGAGCCGTTTACCGTAGCACAGGTAATCCGCGCGCGCCGCCTCGTCCTCCGGATGCGTGTCGAGATACAGGTTCAGTTCCACGCATACGAACTGATACTCGCTGATTTTGTTCATCAGCGCACACTGGGTGTTATCCATTCAGCCGTCCTCCCTTCACATGACAAGGCACGGGAACATCGTGCCGCACGCGAGTGCTTCGGCCGGGCAAAACCCCTCAAGATATTCCTGATCCGCCATCGTTAGCATCGCAAGCTGCTGTGTGTCGCATGAGATGTCACCGCAAACATCGCTTGTGCACGCAGAGCCCGCCGGCACGGTTGCCGCCCCGCAGCAGCTCGCAGCGGCGACTTGCCGCTTCATCGCGCTGTTGCACACGGTTGTTTTATACACGATCGTGTCCTCCTTGACTGATTTAAGACGATATGCGCAACCGGTTCACGCATATAGTCCGGTATTCCATGTTATGCGTACGCGGATGCTTCGGTTACGTTTGCACTCAAAGGAGGTTTATTGTATAATCAGTTTCGTTTTTGAGATGACTTACTTGAAAAAGCCACGTATGAAAAGGTATTTGAGCTGTCAATTTTGCTTTTCCAATGCGAAACACGCAAAGGCTGGGGCGCTGTATACCAAAATCATGGAGCGCGACAAAGTGAAACGCCGGAGCGGAGCGCTATTACATCGCCTAAGCATAAAAATCTATATTACCCAGTCTATATAGCAAGGAGCGCGGGGAAACAAAAACTCCCGAAAACAGGCCTTGCTTTTTTCACATGGCCGTCCGCCTCTTTTAAACAAATGGTTCTATACCTGCATCAATAGTCGCAGCAAGATATGCGATAAGTTCCTCTGGCGTAGGTGTTTCACCCTTGCGTGGGACTCTCCTCCATCGCGTCCGAATCTCGCGATCGAGACTGCAAAGCCCCGCAAGCATAGCAAGTTCCATTTCCTTGCGCACCTCGTCAACAGTTATTCCCTCTTTTTTTGCAATAAGTTGAATCGCCTTCGTTGCGTCAATTTTTTCTTTCATAGCATTCACCACGTATTAATTATAAAATATCTCGTTTCGACATTCAGTAAATGTCAATCCAATATAAAGTTTAGCATATAATTCCTCGTGTGACAATCAGTAAATGTCACCGAGGGATTAAAAAATGTACAAGAACAAAGCAGCGGATGGTTCGAATAATATTTGCGGCCAGAATATAAGAAAATACCGGGAAGCGTTACCAGCAGCCCCGTCTCAAAGGGCTTTTTCCGATATGCTCCAAATTGAAGGGCTTGATCTCGATAAAAACGCTATCCAGCGTATTGAGAGCGGAAAGCGGTTTGTAACCGATATTGAACTCCGGGTAATTGCTAAAGTCTTGGGAGCGTCTTACGAGGACTTGCTCAGCGAGTAAAAAGAGAGCCTGGCACGGCAGCTACGAATGGCAATCGCGTTTTGCTGCCCATACGCGGATGCTTCGGTTACGCTTGCATTCAAAGGGGGTTTATTGTATAATCAGTTTCGTTTCCGAGAAAACTTACTTGGAAAATCGCATACGGAGAGGTATCGAAGCGGTCATAACGGGGC
>JAEWMV010000009.1 GCA_023393045.1 Bacillota bacterium
CCCCTTTGGCGGGGAACATTTTTGCGCACGGGACGGGTCAAAAAGTTCAATCGCTGTACTTTCATGACAGGGAAGGAGAAAACAAAAAAATGCAAAAGGGCAAAAAACTAATCAGCCTGTTGTTAAGCTTAATCATGGTGCTCAGCCTTGTGTCGACGGCGGCAGCCTATCCCGCCGACGGAACCGGCGAGCTTGAGATCACCAGTTTTCCCAAAATAACGGAAAACGAAAAAAGCGGCGTTGAGTCGACGGAAATTGCCTTTCAGGACGGTTCCGGCAAACAGGCGCTGACCGGCCTCAACGGGCATGAGGTGGTGCGCAGGGAACTGCAAACCGCCTTGGGTGACACGGCGGGCGCACCCGCCGCAAGGAGCGCCGAGGAAGAGTATGTTGAAGATGTTGCGGCGGCGCTGGCAAAGCCTGTCGGAGCGATCGGCATAGAAGAATTACAGCCGGGCGCAATGGTTGACATCATCGTCTGGCTGCAGCAGCTGCCAAGCGTACTGGCGCAGGCCTATGGCGAGGCGGCTGCCGATTCGCTCACCGCTGAATATGCCGAAATGGGCGCGCAGGCGCGCCGCACGATAGAAAGCTCCTACGGCAGCGCCATCACTTATGAATATTTTGCGGTATTCGCGGGCTTTGCAATGACTGTCAAGGCCGATGCCGTTCAAAAGATCGCGGCAATGCCGGGCGTCTATGCCGTGACCCCGGACGCCCCGGTGTATGCGGACGAAGCGTCCTATGACCCGGATTATGAATATACGGGCATGCTCGAGAGCCGCCAAATCTTCGATATCGCGGAAATCCATGCTGCGGGCATCACCGGCGATAACGTCGTCGTGGGCATACTGGATACCGGCGTCGACTACAACCATCCCGATCTCGCGGACGTCTTCAAGGGCGGGTACAACTACATTACGGCCGCCAACGATTACGGCCGCCCGGCGGAGCTGCTCTATGACCCGATGGAGACCACCTATGCGCAGTGGCAGAGCAGCGCCAGGCCGGAAACCGATTCCAGCGGCCATACGTTTTATACCGACCACGGCACGCACGTGAGCGGCATCATCTCTGCGGGGGCCGACAACACAGCATCCCCCACCTACAAGGCGCTGGGCCTGGCGCCCGACGTGGACCTGTATGTGGCGCGCGTCCTCGGGCCCTACGGCACGGGCGCGACCTCGGGCGTGATCGCCGCGGTCGAAGATTTCACCGCGGGCAATTCCTCCAGGGGAATTCCCAAGGCCGATGTGATTAACCTTTCTCTCGGCTCGGACAACAATACGGCCTATGGGGACAATGTATACGCGCTCAACAACGCGGTCATCGGCGGCGTGAACGTTGCGGTGTCCGCGGGCAACAACGCCACCGGAACCGCGACCACGATGGAGGCGCGCACGGTCAAAACGCTCGGCACGCCGGGTACGGCCTATCTGCCGGTCACGGCCGCGGCGGCGCAGTATGGCGGCGCGGCGATCAAAACATATGACGGCGTCAGCGCAAACCTCGACGGCGAAGCGAGCGGCACCGCATTCGGCCTTCTGATCGAGGGGCAGAATCCGGGCAACGCCTTCGGCGACGACGCCATCACCGGCAGCCCGGCCCCCGTCTATGTCGACGGCAAGGGTTACGAAGCTTACCTGGCGTTCGGCGCGGGCGACACAAATCCCACGCTGGAGCAGCTGCAGGCTATTCCGGACGGCAGCCTTGCGGGCAAGATCCTCGTCGTAAAGCGCGGCTTGAACTTCACGGACTTCCAGGCGCAGGCCCTGCGCACCGGCGCGGGCGCGCTTATCATCGTCAACCATGCGACGGGCGGCGAAGCCTACATTACCAATATGGTCATCGGCGGCATCCAGGCGGGCTCCCTGCCGATATTCTCCGCCTTCCATTCCACCAGCGCGAAGCTGACTGCCTTAGCGGCCGGCGGCAACAAGGTCTATCTGCAGCTTGGCGATATGACGGCCACGCACCAGGCGCAGCTTCCCGCGTACTTCAGCTCCATCGGGCCGGTCAACCCGACCGTCGGCCTCAAGCCGGACCTCATCGCCCCGGGCTGGAACATCGTTTCCACCGCGCCGGCGTATATCACCAGCCCCACCCATGACGCGACGGATTACTCCGCGGCGTACCAGCTCATGAGCGGCACGTCCATGTCCGCGCCGCACATCACGGGCGTCCTCGCCCTGATGGCGCAGGCTTATCCGGACGCGAGCCCCGCCGAGATCAAGGCGCGGCTTATGAACACGGCGCTTCCCGGTTTGATCGACGCGCTGGAGGACGGCACCCCCGCCTCGGTTCTTGAGGTGGGCGCGGGTTTTGTGAACCCGAGCCGCGCGATACTTGGGGAGACGAATGATGTCTACGTGACGGTCACGGACGATATTCCGGGCGCGTCGAGCGGCACCGTCATCGCGAACCAGACCCTTTCCTCCCTCAGCTTCGGCGAGGCGCCGCAGGGAGGGCTATCCCGCGAGCTGCCGGTAACGGTGCACGGCACAACCGACTTCACGCTCAGCGTTGTTTACAATAATGACACGCGTTACTCCAAGGATGCGGCGGACAATGGCGTGGAGCTCAAGTACGGTACTCCCGCAGGCGGCACGTTTGACGTTTGGGTCGATGTGCCGGACGACGCGGAGGAGGGCTACTACGAGGGGCGGCTTGTCGTCACGGTGGACGGCCATGAATACAGCCTCCCGTGGCTGGTCCAGGTCGGCGAGCCGGAGCAGGGAGGGGAATTTGACCTTCTCTTCACCTCGGAGCGCCCCATCATTTCCACCTCCACAGACACGAACATCCGCTCCGCGAACGGTTCGGCCCCGCTCAACTCGAACAGCACCACGCTCTATTTCACCTGGATGGGTGCGTGGCCCACCGATTCGCTCGGGTATTCCGATCTCGACCTCTACCTCGTCAATGCCCAGAGCATGACGCTTGACTACTACTACGGCTACGTGACGATAGGCGGGCTGGAGAACGACGGAACGGCCCTTTACCGCGTTGCAAACTTCATCTCCAACACGGCGTACGACACGGCGACCTTACAGCGGGTGCCCATCGCAAACGGCGTGTACTATCCGTGCGTGTACGCCAACGACACATTCTACTTCTTCGATGAAGTCGGCGTCGTATACACGGACGGAACCGGCGATTATGCGGTGGAACTGAGCATGGAGCCGACCATTACGGTCAATCCCGACCCCGCCGTGACGAGCGCCACCATTGAAGGCCGCGTTTACAGCCCCGCCCTCGAGCAGGCCGCAAACGCCGGCTTCTATTGGACGGAAGTGGATGACTTCTGGTATTTCGGCGAGATGTACGAGATCGACCAGACCTTCAACGTGCTGGGCTACAGCACGACCGGCAGCGTCTATGCTTCCGGCTCGAGCGGCTATAACCTCTACATGAGCGCCGGCAATCCCTGGATCTGCGATGAGGACGGCTATTTCAGCCTGACGATGAATGTACCCCAGGCAAATAAAAACGGCGGCTATCCGTTCACCAGCGGAACCAACCATACGATCGTGGGTGTGGAAGGCTTCTATTACAACGACAACGGGAGCAGCTGGCCGATGATCGGCGCCAACAAGTCCGCCGCCATCACGCCGCGCTATGCGCTCGGACCCTGGGTGGAAAGCGTAACGGCGGATAACGGCAGCATCGTCGCCAACATCAGCAATCTGCCCGCCAACGCCGCGCTTGCGGATTTCTCCGCTGAGTACAGCATCAACGGCGGCGCTTTTGCCGCGCTGCCTCTGAGCGCAATGAGCGTGAGCGACCCGGACGTCAAGTTCTCCTTCGCGCACTGCGCGGCGATGAGCTATGCGCAGGCGGTCACGGTGCGGCTCACCTATACCTACAATACGGCGACGGCGGCGCCCTTCACCGTCGATCCTGTCGGCATTGAGTCCGTGGCGGCGGATAACGATACCGGTACGCTGCGCATCACCTTGGACGAGATACCCGCCAACAGCCCCGCCGAGAGCGAATTCACAATCACATGGGGCACGGGCTACGCCCCGGCGGACGCGGATCAGGCGCTCACCGATTACGCGTACGATCCGGCAACCGGCGCTGCGACCTTCCGCTTTACGCCCTATACCCCGTTTGACTGGGATCAATCCGTGACCTTCCATGTGACCTTCAACGGTGTGACGAGCGATTCGAACACCATCAGCATCCCCGGTACGATCCCGACCATCGAGATCAGGTACTATAACGCGGGCGCGGTATCCGTGCAGTTGGGCAAGAAGGCGACGCTGGAAATCCTCACCGATCCCGAGGTCGACCTGAGCCTCTATACCATCACGTGGACGTCCGCTAATTCCGCCGTCGCCTCCGTGAACAGCGAGGGCGTCGTAACGGGCAGGAAGCGCGGACAGACCACGATCACCGCAACGATCCTTAACCCCTACGGCCAGGTGGCCACGCTGCCCTTCGTCGTTACGGTCTATTAAAGAAGGTGGCGCGGGAGAGTACGGCAATGTCCGCCGGCAGACGTGAAAGCTGCCGGCGGACGAAAAAATAATTTTACAAAGGAGCATGCTACCATGAAAAAACTCATGAAAAACAAAAAAGTGCTCGTGGCGCTCGTGCTTGCGCTCGCCGTTGCGCTCGGCGGATTTACCTATGCGTGGTTTACCGCGAACACCCCGGCGGCCACCGCGGGCGTTGAGAGCGGCAGGCTGCGCCTGAGCGCCAACAGGTTTGTGGAATGGTATGAGGTGGACCCGGAAAATGATTGGGAACGGGTAGGCGGGGCCATCCGCGTTTACTACGACGGGGAAGGGCGCATCGTTGACGCGAACGGCGCGGTGGTCGACCTTTCGCATTATCTTGATCCCGGGAAGGAATATGAGCTTTCCGACGCATGGCTCGAGCCCGGGCAGATCGTGCAGCCTATGTACGACGCGCTCATAGGCGTTGAGCTGACCAATCCCAATCCGGACGGGCTGGGGCTGGCCGAAACCGTGAAGATCGACAATACCGTGACGAATATCGAGATCCATTCCGACATTGACCCCGTCACCGGAAACGCGATCAAGCTGGATATGCCGCTCTACTTTGCGGACATGCAGGCCCTTGCGAATGCGTATGCGGACGTGAACGTCAACGATCTGGGTTATGAACTCGATCCCGGCGTGGTCTGCAACAAGATGTATACCATTGGCGGCGAAGTCGTGGGCATGCTCCTGTGGAGCTATGATAAGACGGCCTATGACGAGACGGGCGAATACGTGTACTATGCGAGCATCTCCGCCCTGCCGCAAGGCTATAATCTCACCCTCGACGTCATTTCGCACGTGGTGATGGCGCCCTCGGCCGGCAACCGTTTCCAGGGCTGCGTGATGGACGTCACTTACAAGTATGACGCCACACAGCCCATTGCCGAGGCCATCATGGCGAAATGGGGCGGCGATGTGAATCTTCAGGCGGTCGTATTCACCGGTCCGCCGGAAATCGTCCCTCTGGACAGCGTCTCCGGCTCGTTCGCCAGGAGCTTCAATATTGAAAAGTTCGAGGGCGCGCATATCGCGCAGGCCGACGCGGCGCGCATGACAATCGCAGAGCTTGCGGAACTCTTTTTCCCGGATCTGTTCTAAAACGGTTTTTTCATTCGCCGGCCGGGGGCGGGAAAACCCGGCCGCATCGCATGATTGATCTTTGGGGCTGCCGCGCTTTATCGGTGCGGCGGCCCCAACCCGTTTGCGCCGCACGGTGAAAAGGGCGCAATCTAATCGATATACTCCTCGAAGCGCCGCATGCTGGTTTTGCGGTAAGCTTTCACCTTCTCGGGATGATCGAGGGCCATTTTGCGCGCCATGGTGTAGATGAGGTGCGCGGGCGCGCTGATGTCCTCGCCCTTCGTTTTGTCGTCGAAGTAAGGCTTGGCACATATCACGTGGGACGCCATGCGCGCGAGCGGGTTCAATTTGCTGTCGGTGATGAGCAGCGTCGTGCTGCCGCGCTGCACGGCGAGTTCCATGAGATAGTGGGTGTAGCGGTAATGCGGCGCGAAAGAGATGCAAAGCACCGCGGCTTCCTTGTGGACGCGGCGGTAAACCTCGTTGGTCTCCAGCAGCAATCGCGCAAAATCCACGTTTTCTCTGATATCGTCGAGCAGGTGCAGCGCGTGCGCCGCCACGCCGAAGGAATCCATATAGCCCACGATCAAAACGCTCTGCGCCTCCATGAGGGCGCGGCAAACGGCGTTGAACTCGGCCATGTCAAGCTCCTCGTACATCGTCTTAATGCGCTGCGCGGCGTCGTTTGCAAGCGGCATAAAAGGATTGTCGCCCTCCGGCCCGGCGTCGGGGGAGGGAGCGCTGTACATTTTTTCGAGCAGCTCGTCGTGCAGGGCTTTTTGCATTTCGGCATAGCCGGTATAGCCCAGAAGCTGGGCAAAGCGCACCACGGTCGCCTCGCTGCTGCGCACCTTTTGCGAAAAGAGCGCCAGCGAGTCGAAAAGCATGTCCCGCAGGTTCAACTGCATATGGTGCGCGATCCTGCGCTGCGATTTTGTCATGGCGCCGTATTGCGCCGCGATCCTGTCCATTGTGCTCATGCGATGCGTCCTTTGTTTGAATGATGGAGGGAATGCGCGCTGCGCGCGCAATAATGAAGCAAATGCTCCTTTATTGGGATTGTACGGCGCAAATATATGATTGTCAATATTGTGCGTTGACAACGCGGGGAACAGGCCGTATAATAACGCTCATAAAGTAAACGCTCCAAAATAAAAAGAATGAAGAAAACACTACATTTTATTCCCTGATATGTCAAAACCCGCCTCGGGCATTCCCATTGGGCGTCCAATAAAAGGGCCTGATATGTTGCGATAAAGCTGAATCGAGATACGAAGCGCCCGCAAGACGCGCGCGTGCGCGCCTCGCAAAAAGGCAAAACGCTTTTTACAAAACGCATATTGTGAAATCCGCGCCGGCGCGGCACCGCCGGGGGATTCAATAATCTGCCGATACGCAAAGAGGGTTGGGAGAGGGTTTATCTAATGAAGAAATACATCGTCAAAAAACTGCTCATCAGCATCGTCACCATCGTATTGGTGATGACGCTCAATTTCGTCCTCATCCATATCGCGCCGGGCGACCCCACCGCGATCCTTCTCGGCAAAAATGTGCAGAATCCGGAGTTGCGGGCGGTGC
>JAEWMV010000057.1 GCA_023393045.1 Bacillota bacterium
AAACCCTAATATCCATCACCATTAATGCCAAAAGACATAGCCTCCCGCCGAAGGGAAGCCATGTCTTTTTAGCGTGGAAAATATGATATTATTCCCAGCCTAATCTTTTCCGTTCACTTCACCAAGGGCAAAAGCGCACCATAGCCCTCCCGCTCCATTTCGTCACGCGGGACGAACCGCAGCGACGCGCTGTTGATGCAGTATCGCAGCCCGCCCAGCTCTTCGGGGCCGTCGTTGAAAACATGTCCCAAATGCGCGCCGGAGCCGGACGCCCGAACCTCCGTGCGATTTCGCCCGTAGGAATGGTCTGCCAACTGCGTAAGGAGCGCCGGGTCAATGGGTTTTGAGAAGGCAGGCCATCCGCATCCCGACTCGAATTTATCCGTGGAGATAAACAGCGGCTTGCCGCTGATGACGTCCACATAAATCCCCGGCGCAAAGTTGTTGAAATACGCGTTCTCAAACGGCGGCTCCGTGGCTCCGCCCACCGTTACCTCATATTGCATCGGCGTCAGCCGCTCGCGCAGGTCATTGTCCCCGGCGCGCGCCTGCTTTGCTCCGCTGCGGGCCCTGTCAAATTTTGCGGCGGGAATGTGGCAGTAACCGCCGGGGTTTTTGTCAAGGTAGCTTTGGTGATACGCTTCGGCGGGGTAAAAGTTTTTCAGCGGCGCAAGTTCTATCGCCACGGGTTCAGACAGGCTCTCCTGCAGCAATGTCAGCCAGCCGGAGATGATTGCACGGTCGCTTTCGTCCTCATAGTAAATCCCCGTCCGGTACTGTATTCCCGTGTCCCCGCCCTGCCGGTTGACGGACACCGGGTCGATAATTTCGGCATAAAGATCAAGAAGCTCCGTCAGCTTAACGGCTTTCTCGTCATACACGACGCGCACCGTTTCCGCATGTCCGCTGCTTTTGCATACTTCCTGATAAGACGGATTTTCCGTCGCGCCGTTTGCGTAGCCAACGGTTGTTTCCCCGACCCCGGGGATCAGCGACAGGTATTTCTCTACGCCCCAGAAGCACCCGCCCGCAAGATATATTGTTTTCATAGAACACCTCCGTGAATGAATTTACCCTCTTAATATGAGCATTATAGCAGAAATGTCTCAGGAAAGCATAGGCATGCGCACATAAATGCGCAGCTGTTTTCCGCTGCGGATATTCCGCGCCGCTGCATAAAAGCCGCATGAAATTTTACCTTTGCACCCGGCCGCGGCGGCATCAGAACGCGAGGCGCTTATACTCATGCCTTGTATCTATTTTATCAGCACTCAAGTAAAAACCTCCGAAAGCAGTACGTTTTCGGAGGTTTCATCCCTTTATAGGCTTCAATTAAACGGCTGCCCTACGGCGCGCCTTATTCCAATTCGAACGCGCCGGTGTAGAGCTGGTAGTACTTGCCTTTTTCCTCAATCAGGCGCGCGTGGCTGCCGCGCTCGATGATCTCGCCATGCTCGAGCACCATGATCACGTCGGAATTCTGCACCGTGGAAAGGCGGTGCGCGATGACGAAGACGGTGCGCCCCTTCATGAGCGCGTCCATGCCGCGCTGCACGATGGCCTCCGTGCGCGTGTCGATGGAGGAGGTGGCCTCGTCGAGTATCATCACCGGCGGGTCGGCGACCGCCGCGCGCGCGATGGCGATAAGCTGCCGCTGCCCCTGCGAAAGGTTGCTTCCGTTGCTCGAAAGCATGGTTTGATAGCCTTCGGGCAGCCGCGTGATGAAGTCGTGCGCACCCGCAAGCTCCGCCGCGGCCTCGCATTCCGCGTCCGTGGCGTCAAGCCTGCCGTAGCGGATGTTGTCCATGACGGTGCCGGTGAACAGGTTGGTGTCCTGAAGCACCATGCCGATGGCGCGGCGCAGGCTGGATTTTTTTATCTTGTTGATGTTGATGCCGTCGTAGCGTATCTTGCCGTCGGCAATGTCGTAAAAGCGGTTCAAAAGGTTGGTGATGGTGGTTTTGCCCGCACCCGTCGCGCCGACGAAGGCCACCTTCTGCCCCGGCTGCGCGAAGAGGGTCACGTTGCGAAGCACCGGCTTATCCTTCTCATAAGCGAAGTCCACCTCCTGCAGGCGCACGTCGCCCGCAAGCTTCGTATAGCGAAGCGTCCCGTCCGGCAGCGGCTGCTTCCACGCCCAGAGGCCCGTGCGCTCGTCACATTCCGCGAGCGCGCCGTTCTCCTCCCTGGCGTTGACGAGCGTGACGAAGCCTTCATCCTCCTCGGACGCCTCGTCGAGCACCGCGAAGATGCGATCCGCGCCAGCCAAACCCATGATCACCGCGTTCACCTGCTGCGACACCTGATTGATGTTGCCCGAAAACTGGCGCGTGATGTTCAAAAACGGCACCACCACGCTGATGCTGAATGCAAGCCCCGAAAGGCTCAGGTTCTGCGCCTTGGTGAGCAGGAAGATGCCGCCCGCCATCGCCACCGTGACATAGATGAGGTTGCCGATGTTCATGAGCACGGGCGCGAGTATGTTGGCAAATTTATTGGCCTGCTCCGAATCACGAAAGAGCTCGTCGTTGACCTCGTCGAAACCCGCCTTCGTCTCCTGCTCGTGGCAGAACACCTTGACGACCTTCTGCCCGTTCATCATCTCCTCGATGAAGCCCTCGGTCTTGCCCAGGGAGCGCTGCTGGCGCATGAAATACTTTGCGGAATTGCCGCCGAGCTTTTTTACCACAAGCAGCATGAGCGCCATGCCGGTGAGCACCACCGCGGTCATCCATACGCTGAAGTAGAGCATGATGCTCAAAAGCGTGATGACCGTGACGGTCGCAACCAAAAGCTGCGGCATGCTCTGGGAGATAATCTGCCGGAGCGTGTCGATGTCGTTGGTGTAATGGCTCATGATGTCGCCGTGCGGATGCGTGTCGAAGAAACGGATGGGCAGCCCTTCCATCTTGTGGAACAGTTTTTCCCGCATTTTTTTGAGCGAGCCCTGCGTGATGACGGCCATCGCGCGGTTGAAGGTGAAGGACGACGCGAGCGAGACCACATACAGCCCCGCGAGTATGGAGACCAGCCGCAGTATCTGCGGGCCGATGTACGCCCAATCCCGACCCGGGTTCTCTTCGAGCACCGCGATGATGTTCTGCATGAAGATGGAGGGGATGGAGGAAATTGCCGCCGTGAACACGATGCACAGCAGCACCAGCGGCAGCGCCACGGGGTAAAACGTAAAGAGCATTTTTAAAAGCCGTTTTGCCGTGCCTTTTCTGTAAACGATACCGCGCTTCATTCCTGCTCACCCGCCTTGTTCTGAGATTCGTACACCTCGCGGTAGATTTCGTTGCCCGCAAGGAGCTGCGCGTGCGTGCCCACGGCCACGATGCCGCCCTTATCCATGAGCACGATGCGATCCGCCTCCTGCACGGAGGCGACGCGCTGCGCGATGATGATCTTTGTGGTGTAGGGGATATATTCGCGCAAGGCTTTCCTGATTTTCGCGTCCGTATGCGTATCCACGGCGCTCGTGGAATCGTCCAGTATGAGTATTTTCGGTTTCTTCAAAAGCGCGCGCGCGATACAAAGGCGTTGCTTCTGCCCGCCGGAAACGTTGGTGCCGCCCTGCTCGATACGCGTTTCGTATCCGTCCGGGAACTGCATGATGAAATCGTCCGCCTGCGCGAGCCTGCACGCCTCACGCAATTCCTCCGCGCCAGCCTGCGGGTTGCCCCAGCGCAGGTTTTCGCTGATGGTTCCCGAAAACAGGAGGTTGTTTTGCAGCACCATGGAAACCTGATTGCGCAGCGCCTCGATATCGTAGGCGCGCACGTCGAGCCCGCCCACCTTCACCACGCCCTGCGTCGCGTCGTACAGGCGCGCTATGAGCTGGACGAGCGAGGTTTTTGAGGAACCCGTGCCGCCGAGGATGCCGATGGTTTCGCCGGAATTGATGTGAAGGTCGATGTTTTCAAGCGCCATGCGCTCCGCCTTTTGGGAATAGCGAAAGCTGACGCTCAAAAAGTCGACGGAGCCGTCCTTCACCTCATAGACGGGTTTTTCAGGGTTGGTCAGGGTGCTCTTTTCCCCGAGCACCTCCACGATGCGGCGTCCCGATTCATCCGCGATGGTGATGAGCACGAACACCATGGAAAGCATCATCAGGCTCATCAGCGTCTGGAAGCTGTAGACCATGAGCGAGGAAAGCTGGCCCACGTTGAAATCGAGTCCCTGCGTGGTGGCGATGGTGTACGCGCCGAAGGTCAGTATGAACACCATGTTCACATACAGGCAGAACTGCATGATGGGGCCGTTGAAGGCGAGTATCTTCTCCGCCCGGGTGAATTCCGCGCGCACATCCTCGGCGGCTTTTTCGAACTTCTGCGTTTCGTACTCCTCGCGCACGAAGGATTTGACCACGCGGATGCCCTGTATGTTCTCCTGAATGGAGCTGTTGAGCGCGTCGTACCTGCGAAACACCGTCTTGAAGATCGGGAACGCCTTGCGGATGACGATGAAGAGCCCAATGCCCAGTATCGGTATCACCACAACGAAAATAAGCGCCAGCCTGCCGCCCATGATAAACGCCATGATGACGGCGAAGACGAGCATGAGCGGGCTCCTTATGGCCGCGCGGATAATCATCATGTACGCGTTTTGGACGTTGCCCACGTCGGTCGTAAGCCTTGTGACGAGCGAGGACGCGGAAAACCTGTCGATGTTTTCAAAGGAAAAGGACTGTATGCTATAAAACATATCCTTCCTGAGGTTGCGCGCAAAGCCGCTCGCCGCGGTGGCGCACGCCGTGCCCGCAAGCCTGCCGAAGGCGAGGGAAAAGCCCGCCATCACCAGCAGCAGCAGCCCGTACTTCAAAATGACGTCGATGCCGCAGCCCGCCTTGATCTGGTTGACGAGCTGGGCGGTGACAAAGGGAATGATGCACTCGATCACGACCTCCATCGACACGAAGGTCGGCGCCAGAATGGAGGGCTTCTTGTATTCCCTTATGCTTTTAATAAGGACCTTCCACATTCCGTTAACTCTACTCCTCTTTCACAGCGGAAGCCATCGCCCCGCCAAACTTTATCTTTCAAGTTGCAAAGGAAAAGCGCAGATCGGTCGCCGCCGAATTATCGCGGCGCTTCGTCCCGCGCGTCCTCCGCGCCTGCCTCGAAGAGCGGGTCGGCTTTGAGCGCGTCCAGATGCTCCGTGAGCTTTTTTAGAATCGCGTCGAGGTGCGTTTTTTCCTCCTCGCTCAGGCATTCGAACATCCGCTCGAGCGTGCGGGTATAATGTTCCCGCAGCCACAGCGCCTTGTCCCTGCCCGCGTCCGTGAGCGTAAGCTCCACCTGCCGCTTGTCGTCGCAGCTTTTTCTGCGCGCGACCAAATAGGCGTCCTCCATCTTCTGGAGGATCTCGCTCAGGGCGCCGGAGCTTATTTCAAGCATATCCTGAAGCTCCTTCTGCGTGAGGTGTTCCCGCCGCAAAAGCGTCACGAGGATGCGCCTCTGCCCCGCCTTTCCGCCCGTCTGGTAATACAGAAAATGCCCGCACATCCTCAAACGGGTCGCCAGCGCATGTTCTTTTTGCATTTCCAACGCATTCCACCTCTTTTCGCTTTGTACCAAGAGTTTCGGCACCAAGCGATATTTTACATCCAAAACCTCCATTTCGCAACAGGTATTTTGCGCGGGGCTAATATTAAAGAGAAAATCCCGATGGGGAACTTGCCCGTTTCCCTTTTGCCCTCCGACACGCTATAATAGGTTATGAAGAACTTAACGGCGTACCGAAAAAACAGAGATTTAAGGCGCGGCTCCTTTACGGAAACCGAACTCGATAGATACGCAATTTTATATTTGGAGAGGCCCAATACATATGAGAAACTTACAGGATAAATGCAGAGTAGCAGTCGTACAGGCGGCACCCATTATGTTTGACAAGGGCGCGTGTATTGAAAAGGCGATTGATTTGATTCGGCAGGCCGCCAAAGAGAATGCGGAACTGATTGTTTTCCCCGAATTGTTCATACCCGGATATCCATACGGGATGACCTTCGGCTTCACGGTTGGCAGCCGGAACGCCGACGGGCGGAAGGATTGGAAGGTATATTATGATAATTCCATCCTTGTGCCGGGCGATGAAACCGAACGCATAGGCCGCGCCGCTAAAGAGGCCCACGCGTATGTCAGCATCGGCGTTTCCGAGCGGGAAGCCAGCACAGCCACGCTTTATAACAGTAACCTGTTTTTCTCCCCCGAGGGGGAATTACTTGCCGTTCATAGGAAGCTGAAGCCTACCGGCGCGGAACGTGTGGTTTGGGGCGATGCGGATAAGGGATACTTCCCGGTGGCGGATACCCCCTGGGGCGCTATGGGGAGCCTGATCTGCTGGGAGAGCTACATGCCGCTGGCACGCGTCGCCTTGTACGAAAAGGGCGTTACCCTTTATATCTCGCCCAATACGAATGATAATGAGGAATGGCAAGCCACCATTCGCCACATAGCCATTGAAGGGCATTGCTATTTTATCAATTGCGACATGTATTTTACAAAAGCAATGTATCCTGACGATTTGCATTGTTCGGACGAAATTGCGAAGCTGCCTGAAATCGTATGCCGCGGCGGAAGCTGCATCGTTGATCCGTATGGTCATTACGAGACAGAACCGGTGTGGGATAGGGAGAAAATTATATATGCTGATTTGGATATGCAAAAAGTGCCCATGAGCCGCATGGAGTTTGATGTTTGCGGTCATTACGCAAGGCCGGATGTGCTTAAGCTAAAGGTTCTTGAATGAACCTCATTCACCGGACAGTTTGAAATGCGGATCATTGATATACCAAATCAATCCGGGAGGGAACCGACATATGAACGTTTCGGGAATTGCATTAAAAATGATTGAATATTCCGATGGGAATCTCCATGACATCAATCATTTTATGAAAGTATATGCTTATGCAAAAACCATTGGAGAATGTGAGAGGTTGGATAGCGAGACGCAAGCCATCCTTGAGGTCGCCGCTATTCTGCATGATATTGCATGCCCGCTGTGCCGCGAGAAATACGGAAATACCGACGCTCGGCATCAAGAGGCGGAAGGCGCAATTTTAGCCGAAGCATTTCTTAAGGATTCCGGTTATTCCGATGAGTTCATTGAACGCGTCGTCTTTCTGGTTGGACACCATCACACGCTTAAAGATATAGAAGGAATGGACTATCGGATTTTGATAGAGGCCGACTATCTTGTAAATGCGGATGAAGGTAATTTTTCGCAAGCGGCGATTTGCAATGTGATGGAACGCATCTTTAAAACCGAGACCGGTATTTCCTTGTTCAAATCCATCTATAAGCTCAGATAGATTTCAAAAGGTTCATTCTATCTCTATGCAAAAAGGTGAAAAGACTATGCCAATCAAGCAATACATCGTAAATATGATGCTGAAAAAATGGAGGGAGCGGGACAATGCAATTCTCGCTGCGCAACCCCTCCCGGATGGAATAGAGGCGCGCATTGATATCCCGTACATTGAGGACGGGCACAGGGGGCATCTGCTCGATGTATATTATCCCAAGGATGCAGGGCAAAAGCTGCCTGTAATCATCGACATCCACGGTGGCGGTTTCCTTTATGGCGACAAGGATTTGAATAAACTATACGGCTATCATCTCGCCAAAAAAGGTTTCATTGTATTCAATCTGAATTACCGCCTTGTGTCCGACGACATCAAGGTTCCGGGGCAGATCCGGGACGTCGCTTCGGCAATCCATTGGATTGGTGAAAATCTGGACGCTTTCCCCGCGGATAAGGAGAGCATCCACATCACGGGCGAATCGGCGGGCGGAGTTCTTGCGCTTATGGCTGCGCTTATTTCAAAAAGCGAGCGTCTTGGGGAGCTGTTTGGCACCCGGCCGATAAAGTCCGATATCAAATCAATCGCCGTAATCTGCGGCATGCTGCGCGTGGATGACCCTGCGATCGGCTATTGGGGAATGCGCTCCATGTGCTTTGACAAGGGATACAAAAAGCAGGCCTGTTATCAAAATATGATATTTGAAAACCTTCCCGAAATAAAAGAGCTGCCCCCTGTCTTCCTCGCTACAAGCAACGAGGATGAGTTGCGGGGAATGACGTTTGATTTTGAAAGGATACTCAAAAAACACGGGGTTGCGTATGAATTGAAGTGCTTTGAAAAGGGGCGCGGCAGGAAGCTTGGCCATATATTCAGCGTGCTGCACCCCGGATACGATGAGAGCGCTGAACTGATTGATAAAATGCTGGCTTTCTTTGTAAAATCGGCCCGCGCTTCATGATATGCGGCGGCCACGCCGGACAGCCGCGGCACCGCGTCTTCTATCCGGAACTGCTGCGTTTCCTTTTTATGCCTGACAGGCTATAATGGGGATGAACCGCTTTGCAGCATCCCTATCGAGGTGAAATCATGACGAACAAAGACCTTCTTCTGGCGTTTTTCGAGGCGGAAAACAGGCGGGACTGGGAAACGTACAGGCAATTCCTCTCCCCCGATGTCGTGTGGACGCTGCATTCCGGGCACACAAAGACCATCCGGGGGATAGACGACTATATCGCCGCCATGGCGGCGGCCTACGAGGGCAGCGAGAGCGCCTTTGTTTGCGAGGCGCTCTATCAAAGCGACGGCGGGAACCGCGTCGTCGTCATCCTTAAGAACACTTTGGAAGATCGTTCCTGCGATATTTTTGATTTTTCCGACGGCCTTATCGTAAGGGAATACGAATTTATCCTGACAGACAAACCGGATTTCGGGGGAGGCGATGGCATTGAGCAAATATGAAGCGTTATGGAAGTATCTTCAAAGCAGCGGAGAGCAGCTTATAAAGCTCTCTTTTGCGCAAATCCAAGGCATACTGGGGTTTGAAATAGACCATTCCTTTTTGAATTACAAAAAAGAATTGGTTCAGTTCGGCTATCAGGTAGGCAAGATTTCGCTCAAAGAGAAGACCGTCATATTCAATAGAATCGATTGAGCATATTGGAGGAGGCTGCGGATGCGCATTGAACTGGGCGATATACTGATTCGGGATTTTGAGAGGAAGGACGCGCAGGCGCTCTATCAGATCGTGCGCGAGCCGGGCATCGTCCGCTTCATGCGGGACTGGCGGGAAAACACGCCTTCTCCGGAAAGCCTCTACGGGTTCTTCGATTGGCTTCAAACGCAAAAGGATTCCACCGACGTGTATGAGAACAAGCGCTACGCCGTCGCTCTATGCGAAACGG
The DNA here is from genome assembly GCA_023393045.1 of Bacillota bacterium. Taxonomy (GTDB): domain Bacteria; phylum Bacillota; class Clostridia; order Christensenellales; family CAG-138; genus Phil1. Next base: position 9,208 of record JAEWMV010000057.1, read on the forward strand.
ACGAGCTCGCGGGCATGGTGGGAATGGGGCTTGAGGATACCGTAAACGAGGTGGAGCTCGCTTATTTTATCAGCGAGAAGCATCAGCATAAGGGATACGCGAAAAGGGCGATTGCCGCCCTTGCCGACTGGTGCTTTGCCGTATCCGACCTGCCGTATTTGATACTGACCATCGACTGCGCCAACACGCCCTCCTGCAGGCTCGCCGAAAAATGCGGGTTTACGCTATTTGAAAAAAGAACGCCCATCGGGCATAAGCAGCCGAACATGGAAAGCGACAGCTACTATTATTATCGCATGTACAGAAAAGGGGATGGCGCATGAGCATCGCAATCAAACAAATGACCGATATCGACATGGCAGAGATATTGCCGCTCTATGCGGACGCGGGCTGGGTCAATTATACGCAAAAGCCCGATATGCTGGAGAATGCGTACCGCAATTCCCTCGCGATACTCGGCGCGTATGACGGGGAAAAACTCGCGGGCGTGATACGCGCCGTGGGGGACGGCCATTCCATCCTCTATATTCAGGACATCATCGTGCTTTCGGCATATCAAAGAAAGGGCATCGGCACGATGCTGCTCAAAACGCTCCTCGCGCAATACGCCCATATGTACCAAAAGGTGCTTTTGACCGACGATCAGCCAAAAACGGTAGCGTTCTATAAGTCGCTCGGCTTCAGCGCGGCCGCGGAGTGCGGCTGCGCCGCCTTCGTGCGGCAGTCCGTTTAGGCGAAACAGGCAAGAACGCAACGGGGAGAAACGTATGGAAATCAGGAAACTATCCATCGGCGATTATGAAGAAGTCTACGCCTTGTGGCGATCGACCCCCGGCATGGGGCTCAACGACATAGACGATTCGAAAGACGGCATCGCGCGCTACCTTGCGCGCAATCCCAACACCTTGTGGCTCTTGACAAGGACAAAATCATCAGGACGATACTGTCCGGCCACGACGGCCGCCGCGGGTATGTTTACCACACCGTGGTGGCGCAATCCGAGCAGAACAAAGGCGTAGGCACCGCCCTTGTAGACGCCGCGCTCACAGCCCTGCGGGGCGAGGGCATCCACAAGGCGGCGCTCGTGGTATTCGGCAGGAACGCAACGGGCAACGCCTTTTGGGAGCGCAGGGGCTTCGGCACGAGGGAGGGATTTGGTCTATCGTAACAGGGCGCTGACGCAAATGAAGCGCATCGACACGTGAAGGCAACGAGAATGCTCTACCATGTTTCAGGCACAAGCGGATTGAAGATTTTGCAACCGCGGCTTTCCTCGCACGGGAAGCCATATGTCTATGCCGTGGATAATTTTGTGACCGGCTTGATCTTCGGCGCGAAGCACGACGATTTTGATTTTATGATACTAGAGGACGAGGCGGACAAGCCCGAAATTTACGAATGCTACGCCGGCGCGTTCGACGAGGTTTTCAAGGGCAAGCGCTGCTCGGTATACGAAGTCTCCGAGGATGATTTTTGCAGAGGCGCAACCAATTGGGGACCAGAACTCGTCTGCAATCACGCCGTGCCCGTCCTGTGGGAAACCGTTGTGCCGGATCTTCACGGCGCGCTGCTGGAGGAGGAAGCGCGTGGAACCTTGCTCATCCACAGATATGAGGATGCCCTTCCTTATAAAAAACGGATCTCGGAGCATATCGTAGACCGGCTGATCCGCTTCGACGCGCTCCCGCGGCTTGAAGCGGACGAACGCTTTCAAAAGCACTATAAGGATATGATACTGGCGCTGCGTTCCATTATGGACGGACACTTGCTCTAATGCGCCGCGCCGATATGCCATAAGAATCTGTTCGGCGCGGCATCGGTTTAGGAGGAAATATGATCAAAGACATCGTCGGGGCGATAAGCGATTTTATCTTCGTTGAAAACGAGCTGGAAAAAGCGGACGCCATCATGATATTGGGCGGCTCCCATCCAGAGCTTGGGGAAAGGGCGGCGCAGCTGTGGAAGGGTGGATACGCACCCGTCGTCTTTGCCTCCGGCGGCTTTAGCGTGAAGCTGGGCAAATTCCCCGGGCCAAAGTCGAAAGCAGATATCTATGACATGACCTATGAAACGGAATTCGATTTTTTCACCGACGTACTCATAAAAAACGGCGTATCCCCCGCGGCGATCTACGGAGAAAACAGGTCGACCTACACCAAGGAGAACGCGCTTTTTGCACGGGAAGCCGCAGAGGCCGCCGGATTTTCCATCCAAAGGGCGATTTTGGTCTGCAAGGCGTTCCACGCAAGGCGCAGCCTCATGTACTACCAGATGGCCTTCCCCGACGCCGCCTTTCTCGTATGCCCCGTGCCCGCGCGCGGCATCACGAAAGAGAATTGGTATCAAAGCGATTACGGCATTGAGCGCGTGATGGGCGAGCTGAGCCGCTGTGGCAACCAGTTTACGCAGGATTTTATAAATAACAAGGCGTTGCTTGCAGACTCCTGCTCGGATTAGCGTGTCCTCGACACAGATGGCTTGATTGCCCCTAAGTGCGCCGAAAAGGGCGCGCCCTTCTCTTCATCGCGCAAAAACGCCCGGAAAACAGGCTTTGACAAGTAAGGCGACGCCCATCTATAATTCATCTATCAATTGTAATAAACCCCAAGGAGGGCAAATATGGCGCCGGAGAGAATCACCCTTGGCAGGCTGGAAGAGCATTTGGCTTTTTTCAATAAAATGTACGACGTGGTGCGGCTCGTCGACCCCGTGCAGAAAACGGTACTCGAGTACCGCGAGCGCGACGTGGACAGGACGAGCGAGGTTTGCCACGACTATTGGCAAAACGGCAAAATATGCGACAACTGCATCTCCGTGCGCGCCCATTGCGACAATAAAAGCTACATGAAGCTTGAGCAGAATCCCGATGCGATCATGCTGGTGACGGCCATCCCGGTGGATGCGGCCGACACCCCCACGATATTAGAGCTACTAAAGAACGCCACGGAC
>JAEWMV010000072.1 GCA_023393045.1 Bacillota bacterium
GCTTAACATGTAGCTTTCCTCATCCGCAAAGTGCTTCTTCGTGTAGCTTTCAAGGAAATCGAGCAGCCCGCCCAACTGCTCTTTGGCCTGCCCGTTTTTTCCGGCCTCAAAAAGCTTGTCCGCTTGCGCGAACAACATTTTATGCTGTTCGTCTATCGACGCCACGCCGACAGCCAGGTTCGGTGTCCACGGCATAATCATGCTCCTCTCGCTGATAAAATAAGGACCGGAGGGCCGGTCCCTTGTTATCTTATAATATCGGACGCTTTGCGATAAATTTGAGCGGATATCAAAATATGCGCGCGCTCATTTGACGCCCAGGCGCATGCGGTAGCATATGTCCATTTCAAACGTTTCGTCCGCGAAGAGGCGGCGGACGGTTTTTCTGTATTCATTGAGCGCGCCCTCGATTCGCTCCGGCATGCGCCGCAGCACGCTCTGGAGTCCGCCCTGGCTCATTGCCATGCCGATGAATCTCTGGGCGGTGCATGTTTCCCTGTTTGCAAAAAGGATTTCCCTGCAATAGCGGAAGTGGCCGCTGTTCTTGATGTTGTCCATGTGGCCGCTTTTCTCCCACCGCACGGAGGCGTCCTTCAATTCATCGTCCGCTTCCTGCAGGCGATCCACCTCGAAGAATAAACGGGCATAGGCGGCCTCCCCCTCCCAGGCGCACACGGGCGGCCAGTCGTAATCCACCGTGGCGAATATGCCGCCCGGCTTTAAAATGCGGTTGACTTCCGCCAATGTCAGTCCGGGGTTCATCCAGTGGAAGGATTGCGAGCAGACCACGGCGTCCGCGCAATTGTCCCTTAGACCCGTGTCATGGGCGAACGCCTTTTTGAATGAAACCGTACCGCCCGCTTTTTTGTTCGCAGCGGCGCGCATGTCGTCGTTGGGCTCGATGCCAATGACCGCGGCGCTGCGGCTCTTCCACGCAAGCGTCGAGAGGCCCGTGCCGCAGCCCAAGTCGACCACAAGCTCCGGCCTTTTGCCGAGATACCTTGTGATGATTTCGGTCGGATACTGGGGCATGCGCGGCCGCGCCTCGTCATAGACGTCCGAAAAGCCCGTAAAGCGGGACGCGTTTTTGGTCGAGATGTCCACCGAACAGCCTCCAGTCCGCGTCGATCACGCATCTGTTTCCATGCACCGGCGCAGGAAAATTTTCGCTTTATCATACCACGCGCGCGCCCATAAACAAAGATTGGGAGAGACGGCCTGCCCGAAAGGGGCCGCTCATCCAAACCTGCGTATCATGACGCCCTTCATATATTCGGTTTTATTGTGCGTTTGATAAACGAGCGCCTTCTCCTGCTCCGTGCAGCCGATGAGCAGCTTGATTTCGGAATCGCGCTTGACTAAATCGACGATGCACATGACGGCGTCCGCAATCTGCTCGCTTTGCGTTCCCCGCCAAACGTCGATGCCGCCGCCGTCCATGGACGCCGTGTTCTTTAGGTATCCGTAATCGACCTTGTAGAGAAAATCGGGATAGCGCGGGTGTACGCTGCCCTTTGGCCTGTCGATGATGAGTTCCGATTCCGCCACGAGCCTGTCTATCGCATCCCAGAATTCATGATCCATCCGGAAAAAGCCCTCCCATATCGTAAATGATGCGCCCCTCCTGTCATGCTTTTGCGCGCCTGAAAGGGCGCGGCCTGCCCTTGCTTCACAGAGTTTCCCGGGGAAAAGATTCTCCGCCCGCCAAACCAAAACCTAAAATGGGTCCGTAGGATTGGAAACGGCATACCATGCGCCGGCAAACAGGAGGTAACACGAATCCTCGCCGTTTATGACATACGACACGCCCGCCTCCCCGTCATTGACGGCAAAGGAGTAGACCTCACCGCCGTCCACATCGCCCGGCGCGCTGCCCTCTTTAAAGTTTTTCCGCCGCGCCGAGCAGCCTGCCAGCCACGACTTCCATTCCTCAAGCGCATCGCCTTCAAGCGTCCACGCGGTTTGCTGCCCCGAGAGATAGTGGGTGACCGCGACCTGCTCAATATCATCGGGGAGCAGCGTGATGGAAAACCTGCCGGTTTCGCCCGAGCATGCGCAGAGCAAAAGCAATATTGCCGTCATGGATATAAGAATGAACCTTCTCACAAAATTCCCTCCTTTTTCCATAAAACGAACGATTGGCCGCGCAAGTTCCGGTACTCTCCCGCCTGCTTATCTGTGCGGCGAGGAACGCTAAACAAACAGTTCATCATAGGGGATGCCAAGCACTGTTTTCAAGGCTTTCAATTCATCGGGATATAAATGCCGCTGGCCCACCTCTATTTTTGCCAGCGCGCTCCTGGTGATGTCGCACCCTGCGACCTGCAGTTTCGCGGACAGTTGCTCCTGCGTCAATCCTTTTGAGCGCCTGATAATGCTGATATTCCGGCCAAGCGCCTTGCTGTACCCGTAATTCATAACCAACACCTCGCTGCACTTAATGAGGAGTAATTCCACATCCGCATTTTTCATAAAAGGCATGTTTTTATTGGCAGAACGGCTACGTTTTTCTGACGCGGCAAAGGAGAAAAGATTCTTTGTTTTAAAAAACGCTATGCTTCTTCAAAAAAGCCCATCCGCCGGACCCTTTCCAGCAGCTTTGGCTGTATGAGCGGATACGTCCATTGGTCGGGCAGGCTTTCAAACAGCTCGATCTTTTCTATTTCAAGGGCGGGCAGCGCTTCGAAAGCGAAAATATCGGCGTAATAGAGCATCCCAAAGGATTCTTCCTGTCCGGCGCGCACGACGGAATAAGCGCATACTTGCTTTAAGCAAAAGTCAATGGCTCCCGTTTCTTCCCACAGTTCCCTTCTCGCGGTGTCCTCAATATGTTCATTTTTCTCGCGATGTCCGCCGGGGCACTCATATGTGGCGCGTTCCCTGTGCTTGCAGAATACCCATTTGCCCTGATATCTCGCAACGACTACCGCAAACTTTAACGAAGCATCCTCGGCGCTTTCATGAAACCTCACTTCCGGCATGCAATCCCTCCGCTTAAACTCAATACATTGCTATCATTATACCATCGATTGGGCCGCAAAAACGGCCGCCTTTCCTTTGACTGAAAGGCAGGTCTTTTCAGAACAATCGCAAAGCAAGGGTTTTGCAGGGCAAAATAAGCGATTCCTGCCATCAATCGTAATACGCCAAATCATCGAACCAATCATTCTCCGGCTCCCCTTCGATCAATGGTTCATCCCTTACGAATTCCTGTACAATGCCGATCCTTCCCTTTCGACCATCCTTCGTCACAAACCAGATCATGCTGCGCGTATCCGTGGCAGTGGGGTAAACAATCGTGCCCACGGGAAGCTCGGCTGTGGTGTAGGTGCCATCCGCCCCCGACAACTCTACGCGAAGGGGACGCACCAGCTTGCCCGGCCGAGCGAATTCGTCGTCCGCATCCAGCGTCCACGTCCACATATCGTCGATAGGGATAGGAACAAAGGGATGCTCGGCGCTGAGCGCGTACCGCTTTTCACCCATCCGCGACCCCAGCGCCAGCACATGGCAGCAAAACATTATTCCATTCGCAGACGCATTCGCGACCCGGAAGCCACCCATAGTATGCATCGATACAGCCTGCTCTGCGTCATAGTAATATAGCTGGCTGACATAATCCGAAGAGCTATAATCAAATTCGGTAATCACGCAAGGGCCCTTCTCCGTATCCAGCAGCCAGGCGAATCGCGTAAAGTCCGCGATGCCATAACCGCCCTGATCCGCCCCATCGAGCGAAACCTTTGAGCCATCTTTCCACGCGACCTCCAGCGTAAGCGCTTGTGCATACTGCCAATCGGAAACGGTATCGTATTGCGCGAGCAACGTTACGCGCTCCGTTTCGCCGTCGCCGTCCGAATCCAGCGCGTACGCCGTATCGTATTCCATCTCCCTCACGCCAAGGATCGGGATCGTGGCCTCTTCCTGCGCCGGTCCGGCGCAGCCTACAAGAAGCATAACAAGCAGCGTACATAAGGCCAAACGCCATCTTCCTTTCATATCCGCACCTCCGTATTTCATCTTTTACTTGAAAAACAAGTTTTTTCGCGCGCAGTGGGCACAGCGGTAAATTGGGATTTTTAAAGTGGACAGTCCCCATCGTGCAACCCGCAAATGGGATACCGCCTCACGCTTCAGGCGTCGGATTCGTCCGCCTCCAGCTTTGCAGCTCAATGATGTTGCCCTCTGGGTCGCGCGCGTAAACGAACACCGCTTCCACTCCGCTCGGATACGAAGCCGTAACCAACTCCCCGACGCTGCTTCCTCCCGCGCCGATCACTTCCGCCAAAGTTGCTTCCACATCGTCCACCTCAAAGGCGAGGTGCGCAATGCCCGGACGGTTGATCTCCGGGGACACCGCTTGCTTCAGCATGTCATAGGAAAAGATCTCGAGCGTCGGATGATCCTCGCCATATCCGGGCAAAAGAAGGTGTTCCCCCGTGATATGCGCCCCGTTGAGCCCCGTGAGCCCGTCCAGCCACGCGCCGCGAAGATCGCGCGTTTCATTGATGCTTTTGCAGCGAAGCACAGTTTTGTAAAAATCGATCAGCTTATTTGCATCCTTTGCGATGATATTCGTATGCACATAGCGAAACATGTCGGATGAATCCCCTCTTTCTTCGATAAATTCCTGTTTGTCTGCCAATTATCATACCACAAAGCAAGTCTCCCATCAAAAAACAGGGGCGACACCTTGCGTTTGGATATAAGGATTCATGAATTGTAAAAACCGGGTTT
>JAEWMV010000092.1 GCA_023393045.1 Bacillota bacterium
GCTCAAAGCCGCGGGCGGATAGTATCCGCCTTACGAATCAAATGAAGAATCAATTGAGAAAACGCCCGAACTTCGGGCGTTTTTCTTCAGTTATTCACTGTTACCTATTCACTATTAGTTGAGTCAATGACAACCTCCGGTTGTCATTGATTCCCCGCCGCCATCAGCGCCGCGACGGCGATGGAATTGAACTTCTCCTCGGCGGAGGAGCCGCGCGAGGTCAGCACGATGGGCGCGCGCGCGCCCACGATGACGCCCGCCATCTTCGCGCCCGCGGTAACGATGAGGCATTTGCCCAAAATGTTGCCGCTGTTCATGTCCGGCGTGAGGAGTATGTCAAAATCGCCGCAGTGGCGGCAGGCAAAGCCCTTGTGCGCCGCGATGGACGCGTCCATGGCGATGTCGTAGGAGATGGGACCGACCACCGTGCAGTTTTTGATGAGGCCTTCCTCGTTCATTTTCTGCAGCTCCCGCGCCTCCACGGATTCCCTCATCTTAGGATTCACAGCCTCAATGGCGCACAGCGCGGCCACTCTGGGCTTGGTATAGCCGATTTTCAGGAGCGTATCCACCGCGTTTTCTATGATGCCCGCCTTCTCCTCGAGCGTGGGGTACATGACCATGCCGCCGTCCGTGCTCACGATGAGCTTTTTCATGTTGGGCACACCGCCAAAGAACACCACATGGCTCATGAGCTTGCCGCAGCGCAAATCGTTTTCCTTGGCGACCACGGGGCGCAGCAGCTCCCGCGTTTCGATGAAGCCCTTCATCAAAAGGTTGGCCGTGCCGTCCTTCACAAGCTCCACCGCGTATTGCGCCTCGTTTGAGGGCGCGGCGTCAACCACATGGCACGCGGAGGGATTGCGCCCCGCGCGGCGAAGGAGCTCCTTTATTTTTACCGCGTTGCCCACGAACACGGGTTCCGCGATGCACTCGTCCCACGCGAGCAGCGCGGCCTCGATGACGGGCGCGTCCTCCGCGCCCGCGATGGCCATCACGCGCCTCTCCTCGCGCAGGCGGCAGGCGGATGTGATTTCCTCAAAAGAGCGATAAACCATAGCGCACCTCAACGAGCGGTCACAATCACATGCTATACCCCGCCTCGAAAGCGGCGAGGTTCATCTCCTTCGCCTTGGGGGGGACGTAGACGGCGACGAGCGCCTTCCAGTCCACGCCGTCCAGCCTCAACGCTTTGACGAGCGCGCCCAGCAGCACGATGTTCTGCGCCTTGATGCTGCCGAGCTTTTCCGCCGTTTCCGCAGCCTTGATGACGGTGAGCTTGCCGGGGCCGACGACCTTTGCGATGGCCTCGAGCGCGTCGTGCGGATACGCCGCCGCGCCGGAGAGCACCGTGAGGGGGTAAATTTCCCGCTCGTCCGTGATGAGCGCCCCGCCCTTTTTGAGATAAGGCAGCGCGCGCAGCGCCTCCGCCTTTTCAAAGGAGATCACCATGTCCGCTTCGGCAAGCCCGATGTTGGGCGCAAAGACCTCATCCCCATACTTGATCTGGGTGGTCACGCTGCCGCCGCGCTGGCTCATGCCGTGTATCTCGCTCATCTTCACCTGATGGCCCATCTCGAGAAGGCCCGCGGTGAGTATCTTTGAAATGAGTATGGTGCCCTGTCCGCCCACGCCCACGAGGAGTATGCTCTTTGCCATATCACTCACCCACCCTTTCTATCGCGCCGAACTTGCACATCTGCATGCAAAGCCCGCAACCCGTGCAGGAGGCGACGTCCGCGATCTGGGACTTTCCGTCCACAAAGGCAATGGCGGGGCAGGCAATCTTGAGGCACATTTTGCAGCTTTTGCACTTGTCCCGGTCAATCCGGCAATGCCTGCCCGCGTTTTTCCTTGCGACTTCCTTGATTAAAACGCAGGGGCGCTTGGTGATGATGACAAAAGGCCCTTTTGTTGCGATGCCCTCCTCTATGGCCTTTTGCACGGCGGCAATGTCGAGCGGGTCCACCACGCGCACGCGCTCCTTCGCGATGCCCGTGCCCAGAACAAGGCTTTCGATATCAATCACGGGTGCGTCATCGCCCATGAGGTTTTTCGCCGTGCCGGGATTGTCCTGATGGCCGGTCATGGCGGTGATGGAATTATCCAATATGCAGGCGATGACGTTGGCCTCTGTGTTCACCACGTCGATCAAGGACACGAGGCCGCTGTGGAAGAAGGTGGAGTCGCCCAGGCAGCCGAGCGGCTTCCTCGCGTCGCTCTGCATCTCGAGCGCCTTGGCCATGCCGATAATCGAGGAAATGCCGCTGCCCATGCAAATGGTGGTGTCGAGCGCGTTGAGCGGCGCGTTGATGCCAAGCGTATAGCAGCCGATATCCCCGCAGGGGACGATGCCGTTTGGCTTGCCCGCGTACCGGCTCACCGCGTAGAAGAAGCCCCTGTGCGGGCAGCCCGCGCAGAGCACAGGCGGGCGCGGCGGCGCGGCGGCTTCGGCGGGAGGATAGCCCTCCGCGGCCGTGCCGGGCAAAAACGCGTCCCGTATGATGCGGGCGTTGAGCTCGTCGCAAATGGGCAGCTTCGCCTTGCCCACGCAGGAGGTGAAGCCCTCCGCGCGCACTGCCGTCTCCAGATACGGGTCGTTTTCTTCTATTACATAGATCGTCTTATGCTTCTCGCAGAATTCGCGCAGGAGCTTCCTGGGCAGCGGATAGGTGAGGCCGAGCTTGAGGTAGTGGACGGTATCGCCAAACACCTCCTTTGCGTGCTGGTAGCAAATGCCGGAGGTGACGACGCCGATCTCACTTTCTCCCCGCGCCGGTTCGACCCGGTTGTACGGGCAGTCGTTGGCGTATTCCTCAAGTTGCGCGAGCAGCGCCTCGCGCTCAACGTGGCGCCCGCGGGCGTTGGCGGGCAGCATGGCGTATTTCTTGGGCTTGCGCTCGTATTTGACGACGGGAATGTCCGCGCGCGGCTCAAGCGTCACCACGCTTTTAGAGTGGCAGACGCGCGTGGTCATGCGAAGCATCATCAATGTATCAAAGCGCTCGGAAAGCTCAAACGCGGCCTTGGTGAAATCCTTGCACTCCTGCGAGTCGGAGGGTTCCATCATGCCGACCTTGGCGTGCGCGGCGTAAAGCCTGTTGTCCTGCTCGTTCTGGGAGCTGTGGCAGCCCGGATCGTCCGCCGTGACGAAGACGAGGCCGCCCGTGACGCCCATATAGGCCATGGTGAAGATGGGGTCGGCGGCGACGTTCATGCCCACGTGCTTCATCGCGGCAAAGGCGCGCGCCCCGCCGATGGACGCGCCGGAGGCGATTTCAAACGCCGTCTTCTCGTTACTCGCCCAGGTGGAATAGATGGCGTCTTTGTACTTTTCGCCGATGTTCTCAAGTATTTCCGTGCTGGGCGTGCCGGGGTATGCGGCAGCCACGCGGCAGCCCGCCTCGTACGCGCCGCGCGCGACGGCCTCGTTGCCGCTCATGATCTCTGTTTGCATGTGCCCTCCGCTCTGATGGTATTGACGTTTTTTATATTCGTTGCTTGATTCTATCACGCGCGCGCGGCCGATTCAATGCCGCGCATAACGGATATATCATCTATGATGTTCGCGCTTGCGACAAAGCGCGTTTGTTTCTGTTTTTTGTGCGCGAGCTTTCACTTTTTTGCGCGAATCATGCATATTATTAATTGCGCGTAATATTATTGCCATAGTCTGTTAAGAATAGCGTTAACAGAAACGCGCAAAGCGGGCTTCCGCAGGCGCAGATTCTTGAAAGGAGCAAAAACATGAAGAAACTTCTCGCTGTGGCGCTGGCGCTGGGCATGTTGCTCGCCGCCGTGCCGACCCTCGCGGCGACCGGCTGGGATAAGCCGCAGCCCACGCCCCAGAACTACGACGACTTTGAGATGACCGCCAACAAGTACGAGTGGTATTCCGCCAGCACCGGAGGCTACGGCATCAACGGCAACTACTTCCCCAACTGGAACGACAACAACGGCATCGTCAGGGACACGCTCGGCCGCGTCTACTTCACGGTGAAGCTGCCCAAGGCGAGCGACGCCGCCGCGCTCTATCCGGGCGTGAGCTTCTCCAACCTCACCGTAAAGATCACCCTCACCAACGTGAAGGGGGCGAAGCGCATTGATTTGAATGCGCTGGGCGTCGACTACTATCCGAACCTCTCCACCGAGGGCATCAACTCCAATAACAATGTGTTCACGTTTACGGACACGACGCAAAGCCTCGGCAGCGACGCGCAGCTTCTCAAGTACATGTATGTGTTCCGCGCGGCGGACGCGGCCAACGTGGTTGCTTCCATCAGCATCTCGGCGGGCGCGGTCAACCTGCCCGCGACCTTCCTCTACAGGAACGTGCAGGTCACGGCCGACGCCTCCAGCTCCTCCACATACGACTGGGTATTCTCCGCCAGCACGGGGCAGCAAATGCTTTTTGACACCGACGCCTCCGATAGGATCACCGCCATATTCCTCTACGACGGCGGTACGATCTATCAGGTATTCACGGATGTGAACGGCTCGATCGCCTTCAAGGACGGCCAGGCCGCTATTCAAAACGGAGACGTGGGCTACGCCTCGCTCAAGAACACCTATGACTTCTTCATGGGGGCGCTGGGCTTCTCGTGGGACGGCACGGCCAAGTACATGAACGCCTCGCTCATCGTGAAGAATCTCGTGCGCACGGCTTCCGGCTCCTCGACCGTGACCTTCCCGGGCGGTTACCAGTCCATCGTCACGCCCACCACGCCCGGGGTGAATCCCCCGCAGACGGGTGACGCGACAAGCGTCGTCGGCTTCGCGCTCATCGGGCTTGCGGCCGCCGCCTTCGTGCTCGCGAGGAAGCGCGTGAGGGGAAATTGACGATCATTTAAACACACTCAATGCGAGACGGCCTCCGCTTCAACGGCGGGGGCCGTTTTTTCCGCTCTTCTGGTGCGTTGGGGACAGTCCTGTTCGTTTGCAACGGAGAAAGCGACGCTCCCCCTTATTGCACGGCAAACAAGCAGAACCGTCCCCGGTGAAGACAAGGCGGCAATAGCTGGGGACGGCTTTTGCTTGTTCGGCGGTATGCCCTATGAAAGAACAGCCGCGTTTCTTCCGAACAAACAGAACTGTCCCCAACGCTTCTTAAAGCGGGCAGATACTATCCGCCCCTACCAGAACGACCTGCGTGAAAACGCAGGCCGTTTCTTATTTCCATTGATTGTCAATTCTCCGCCGCCGGCTCAAGCTTCTCCATCGCCAGGTTGAACGCCGCGATGGAGACCTCCAGCATGTCGGGCGTGGGCTCCTTGGTGGTGATGCGCTGCAGCGCAAGGCCGGGCGCGCGCACGATGCGGGTGAGGACGTTGTCGTACTTGGCGGCGACGCGGAGTATTTCATAGGAAAGCCCCGCCACCACAGGCAAAAACGCGATGCGGAGCAGCAGCCGCACAAAGAAGTTGGCGTTCCAGCCGACGACAGCAAAAAAGAGTATGGATACCGCCATCACAAGGAAAAGATAATTCGTGCCGCAGCGCGGATGCAGCCGCGTATGCTTCATGGCGTTTTCGGAGGTCATCTCCTCCTCCGCCTCATAACAGGCGATGGTTTTATGCTCCGCCCCGTGGTACATGAACACGCGCCGCACATCCTTGATGGAGGCGCACATGAGTATATAACCGATGAAGATCAAAAGGCGCACCACGCCTTCCGTAAGGCTTTTCCATATGCCCGCAACCTCGCTTTTGCCAAAGACGAGCGTGCTCACGAGGTTTGGCAGCACGAAGAACAGGCCCACGCTTAGGGCGATTGCGAGGATCACCGCGAGGCCGACGACGATGCTCTCCACGGATTTGCCGAGCTTGTCGCTGAGCCACTTTTCGAATTTAGAAGGCTCCTCGTCAAACGATTCCCCGGCGAGCTTGGCGCTGTCCGTAAGCGTGGTCATGCCCAGCGTAAGGGATTCTATAAAGACCACCACGCCGCGCACGACTGGCCAGCCGAGGAAGGTGCCCTTTTGCGCCCTGGAGCGCGCGGGGGTGTAGCGCGTGACGATTTCCCCGTCGCTCTTCCTCACCGCAAGGGCGATGCCCTCGGTGGATTTCATCATCACGCCTTCCATGACGGCCTGGCCGCCGATGGTGCAAACCTTGGACATAAAGCGTTTCCTTTCGCGTAGTGAGGTCATTATATCATATCAGCCGAACCCGTTGTGATCCGCATTGTGAAAAAAGATTGAAATCATTGGATATGGGGCATACTTAGCGCGAGGTGATGCTTTTATGAAGCAAAGAATGCTTTCCTTTCTCGCCGCCGTAAAGACAGGTACGGCAAAATTCCTGCGCGCGAAGGGCATATATGTTGTGATCATGACCTGCGTCGCGGCCGCCGGGCTCGCGGCCGCGCTGCTGATCCCCTGGGGCGGGGATGGGGATACGCCCGAGGGCACCGACCCGGGCAGCGAGGTGGGCAAGTCCGAGGACGAAACGCTCTACCTGCTGCGCACGCCGCAACCCTCGCCCACACCCACGCCCACGCCGATTCCGGACTTCACGCAGGCTCCGTCCACCGCCAAGCCCACCGAGAAGCCGCTCTGGTCGCCGCCGTGCAAGGGTGAGGTCATCTGGGGTTATGCCATGGATCAGCTCATCTACTCGCGCACGCTCAAGCAATGGATGACCCACGCGGGCGTCGACGTGGCCTCGCCCAAGGGCACGGAGGTCAACGCGGTGTTCGGCGGCACGGTGGAGGCGGTCTACATGGACGACATGCTGGGCTGCTGCGTGGAGATATTGGGGGACAACGGCTACAGCGCGCTCTACGCCAACCTCAAGGAGGAGCCGCCCGTCGTGGAAGGCAACAAAGTGAAGGCAGGCGACCTGGTGGGCTATGTGGGGGACACTGCGGTGTCCGAATGCGCGGACAAGAGCCACGTCCACTTCGAGCTCCGCAAGGACGGCGTTTGCGTCGACCCGGCCAAGTACATCCGCTTCATCAAAGAATAAGCATTTAAAGAAAACAAAACAGCAAACGGAGGAAAGCGGCGGCGGCCGCTTTCTTCGCGCGCAAAAAAACATCCGGGAGGCTATTATGACAAGCAAGCTTGAAACCATGATACGCCGCGGCGCGGCGGAGGGCGTGAAGACGCTGCTTTCCATCTGCGCCGACGGGGAGAAGAAGGATGCGGACAGGATCGCCGCCGCGAAGGTGCTGCTCGACTACGGCCTTCGGCGCGACCTTGCCGGGGAGGAAACCGAGCCGTTGCGCGTGATTTTTGAAAACGTGCCCGAGGAATTTCTGGCCTGAGGTCTGTCCGTACGAATATAGTATATATTCGGCCCGGTTTCGTTGAAGCGCGGCGGACGCGTGAGTACAATGGTAAGGGCATCATGCTTTTATCTTTTGGTATTATGAATGGGAGGCCGCGTCCATGCCGCAATTTGCAAAAAACCTCGAGGGGATCACAGGCAGCGCCATCAGGGAGCTTTTCAAGCTCCTGTGCGCGGGGGATGTGATCTCCTTCGGCGGCGGCAACCCCTCCGCCTCCAGCTTTCCCGTGGAGGAGATACGGCAGATTTCCGACGAGCTGCTGGAGACGCGCGGGCGCGAGCTGCTGCAGTACGGCGCAACGGAGGGCTACGCCCCCTTAAAGCAGGCCGTGCGGACGCATATGCTTGAGCCGCGCGGCATTACGGCTTCCGACGAATGCATACTGCCCACCTCCGGCTCCTCGCAGGCGATCGACCTCATCTGCCGCACCTTCGTCGACCCGGGAGACGTTGTGCTCGTGGAAGCCCCCACCTTTTTGGGCGCGCTGCAGACCATACGCATCAGCGGCGCGCGGCTTGTGAGCGTACCGAGCGACGATGAGGGCGCGATGGTGGACGAACTGGAGGCGCTTATTAAAAAGCACCGGCCCAAGCTTTTTTACTGCATCCCCACCTTCCAGAATCCTTCCGGCAAAACGCTGGGCACGGCGCGAAGAAAACGCATCGCCGCGCTCGCGGAGGAATACGACGTGATGGTCGTCGAGGACGATCCCTATTACGCGCTGCGCTACCGCGGCGCGGAACAGCCGCCTATCAAAAGCTTCGATCAAAGCGGGCATGTGCTCCACCTCAACAGCTTTTCCAAAACCATGTCCCCCGGCATGCGCGTGGGCATCGTGGCGGGCCCCGCGGAGGCGATACGAAAGATGGTCATCCTCAAGCAGGGGGCGGACACCATCACGCCGCCGCTCTTGCAGGCCGTGGCCGCGGAATTCCTCGCGCGCGGGCTCCTGCCCGCCCAGCTTAGCCGCATACGCCCGGATTATCAGGCGCGCCTTGACGCGATGCTATCTGCCCTTGACCGATACTTCCCCGAGGAATGCGCCTATACGCGGCCCGAGGGCGGCCTTTTCGTCTGGGGCGAATGCCCGGGGCTCGACATGCTCTCCCTCGTCGAGCGGGCGATGTGCGAGGCGAAGGTTGCCTACATACCGGGTACGCACTTCTTCGCCGAGCCGGAGGGTTTTCATCATACTTTCCGCCTGAACTTCTCCGGCTGCTGCGTGGAGGACATCCCCGAGGGGATACGCAGGTTGGGAGAGCTGATGAAGCAAGAGCTCGCGCACTGATGCCGCATTGAGCAAATTGCGCCTCCGCTTTGGCCGGAGGCCTTTTTATTTGCGCGCGGGATGTTTTTTTGCATACGATATGATAATATAATAGCGATTTTCCGTATAAGGTAGGTGAAACACATGGCGATCAATTTCGGCATCACGCTTGATGCACTCCATGCAAAGTCTAATTGAGACGGCGCTTTGCATGGAGATGAACGCATAAAATAAAACGCCGTCCAAATAGGCTTTGCATCCTTAAACAATCAACTTTAAGGAGCGGAGCTTATGAAGACGATTCTCAAACCATATAAGAGCGCGGACGGCTTTTCCTATGCCGCCGGCGCTTACGTGACCATCGAGCTCGTGAAGCTGCGGCCGGAGGCGGTCAGGGCGGTTTATATCCACCCGGACTGCAACGAGCCGGAAGGGATAGCGCGGCTGTGCGGGCAAAGGAACATCCCCGTCGTCTGCGACGGCAAGGCGTTCGAGCGCCTCAACCAGAAGGAAAACTCCTATGTGCTGGGCGTTTTTGAAAAGTACGAAACCGGCCTTTCGCCAAAGCGCCCGCACGTCGTGCTGGTGAACCCTGCGGACATGGGCAACCTGGGTACCATCGTGCGCACGATGGCGGGCTTTGGCCTGTTGCAGCTTGCCGTCATCACGCCCGCCGCCGATATCTGGAACCCCAAGACGGTGCGCGCTTCGATGGGGGCGCTCTTCCACATGAACTTTTGCCATTTCGTGAGCTTTGAAGCGTACCGCGCGGCATTTCCGCGCCACGCGCTCTACCCCTTCATGCTGGACGGAAAGCTGGAGCTTCGGCCGGAAAACCGACCGGGCACGGAGCTGTACTCGCTGATTTTCGGCAACGAGGCTTCGGGCCTCGACCCCTCCTTCGCCCGCGTGGGCACGAGCGTGAAGATCCCGCAATCCGCCTTGGTGGATTCCTTCAACCTCGCCGCGGCGGCGGCGGTCGGCATGTACGTGTTTTCGGCATGAGCGCGTGGGCGGCCCTTTCGGGCCGCCCGCTTTTTGTCGTTTTGGCGCTGTTTTTACATAATCCGACCCTCCCGGGCCGGACGAAAAACCCGTTCTTGCGTTTTGGGTGTTTTTTGATATAATAATCCCCGGCACAGCAGGGAGGGTCGGGGTCGGTTGCCACGCGCGCAGAACGCGCCTCATGTCGGAGCCCAAAGGCGGGCTCGGTATTTTATAGCGCAGGGATTGCCCTGTGGGTTCAGTGGGGCGGCGCCCCACCCGTACCTGTATAAAACAGCATGAGCGTATTAAAAGTAGAACGATCCTGCAAATGCAGACAATTTACTATATAAAACGCAGGGAAACGACCGGAAATTGGATAAATAAAATGCGGGGGTCACCCCAATCTAATAAATAATACAATGAAGGCGGATTTGTTTGGGCGGCGTGCGACGTTGCCTTATACAGGTACAATTAAATTTTTTTGTAAAGGAAATGACTATGAAAAAATTAATTGTATTGTTCTTGCTTCTTTGCTTTGCCCTCTCGGGCTGCAAGCCGGCCGCGCAGCAGGCGGATGACACGCGCCTTAGCGGCAACTACACGGACGAAATGAAAATTGCATATTCCGTGGATCTGGACGCCGAGTACGGCGCGGACAGCGTGGAGCGCGCGGGCGATCATGAGGATAGCCCCTATTTCAGCACGCTGGATTTTTACAATATGGAGAGCACGGACACGCTCACCATCCTCACGCACTTCAAAACGCAGCAGCAGACCAGCGAGTGGAGCTGTGGGGTGTCGAGCGCGCTGATGGTGCTCAACTGGTATGGCGCGCTGGGGGATTACAATGAGGAAACCCTCGCCGCGTTTCGCAGCAACGGCACCGAGCCGGAGGCGACCAGCCTCAGGCAGGCCATGGAGATCTTCGAGGGCGTAGGCGGATTTGATCTCTACACCACTTTCGACTGCGTCGAAAACATCTACGATGTGTTTACCCTGGATTACATCCGGGAGACGCTGGCGGCCGGGCAGCCCATCATGGTGGGCTGGAACGACTGGGGCGGACACTGGCAGGTCGTCATCGGGTATGACACCATGGGCACCGAAACCACGCAGGACGACGTGCTCGTCGTGGCCGACCCGTACGACACCACCGACCACAATCAGGACGGCTACGGCGTATACGGCGCGGAGCGCTTCATCTACAACTTCACTTTTTACAATTTCTTCGATGAAGCCGAGTTGAACGATATGTGCTTCATCGTGGCGACGCCCAAGCAGTAACACGGCCATCCGACCCGGCCGCGACCTGCTTGTGAAGAAACCGCGCGGGCGGCCCGGATGGGCCGCCCGCTTTTTTCGCTTTTGGCGATTCTATTATGCTTATTGTACGCCGGATGCATATTCCGCCGCCGCGCTGACGGCCTTGCACACCGCGCGGGAGGATATTGTTGCGTTTGTGATGGCGTCCACCTCGCCGCCGTCCTGCGTGACCGCCACGGGCGCGTTGAGCCCCGCGAACTGGGAGGTAAAGGCCTCCTCCGTCACCAGCGCGCCGAGGCCCGCCGTTTCCGCAAAGCTCGCGCCGCCGCAGCGGATACCCGTGATGCTGCCGTCCGCCGCAATGCCCACCGTCACCTCGATGGTGCTCTTATAGCCCGCCACCGCGGCCGTGACGACCTTGCCGTATTGTGCGCCGCCCTTCATCGCGCGGTAGCAGGAAAGTATGGCGACATCGTCCACCTTGGTATCCTGCGGCACCTCGGTTTGCTCAAACGAGTCCGCGGCGCTCATCACGGCGCGCTGCGCCTCGCTCGCCTTATCCTCGTTCTGTTTTTGTATCGCCTTCTGGGTGAGCGCATAGGTCAGCCCCAAGGCAAGCCCTGCGACAAGGCAGATGGCGCCCAGTATCAGCCATGCGGGTTTTTTCATTCTGTATGCCTCTCCAATCCGCGTTATTGGGAAAAGTTTCCCGTCCCAATCAAGTGTATCATTAATGATATGCCCATTTCAAGGCGCATTCATCCAAGCCTTGCATGAAGTATCAGACCCGCCAGCGAAAAGTAAACGAGTATGGAGCACGCGTCGGTGATGGTGGTGAGAATGGGCGTGGCCATGAGCGCGGGGTCGAGCTTCAATTTCAGCGCCAGCATGGGCAGTATGCAGCCCAACGACTTGGCGATGCATACCGTGGCCACCAGCGTGAGGGATACCGTCGCCGCGACCTGTATGTCCTGATACTGCAAAGCGATGCGAATAAAGTTCACAACGGCAAGCCCCGCGCTTACGAGCAGCGCCACGCGGACTTCCTTGAACCACGCGCGCAGGAAATCCCGCAGCTCGATTTCATCGAGCGCCATGCCGCGGATGATGATAGTGGAGGTCTGCGTGCCGCTGTTTCCGCCCGTATCCATGAGCATGGGGATGAAGGATACGAGCAGGGGAATCGCGGCGATCGACGCCTCAAACTGCTCGAGCATGGCGCCCGTGATCATGGCGGATACCATGAGGATCAAAAGCCAGACGATGCGGTTTTTTGCAAGCGTGAACACGGGGGTTTTCAGATACGTGTCCTCCGAGGGGGCCATACCGGCCATCTTCTCGAAGTCCTCCGTGTTCTCCTCCTGCAAAACGTCCACCGCGTCGTCCACGGTGATGATGCCCACGAGCCTGTCTTCCTTGTCGACGACGGGGAGCGAGAGCATGTCATAGCGGGAGAAGAGCTTAGCGATCTCCTCCTTGTCGTCGAGCGTGCGGGCAAAGAGGACGTTGGTGCTCATGATGGCATCCACCGTGGCGTCCGGGTCGGCAAGCAGCAGCTCGCGTATGGTCACCACGCCCTCGAGCTTGCGCTCGGAGCTTATCACATAGCAGGTATAGATGGTCTCCTTGTCCACGCCGTTTTTGCGAATGACGTCGAACGCCTGCCTTACGGTGAGCTTGCGCTTGAGGTAGACGTACTCGTTGGTCATAATGCTGCCGGCGCTGTCCGGCGGATACTGCAGATACTCGTTGATGAGGCTGCGGTTCTCGTCGCTGGAGTTGGCGAGCAGGCGCTTCACCACGTTGGCCGGCATCTCCTCGATGAGGTCAACGTAGTCGTCCATATACATATCGTCGAGAATATGCGCGAGCTCGCGGTCGCTGAGCGCGATAATGAGGCTGTGCTGCACGTCGCTGTCCATATACGCGAACGTTTCGGCGGCGATTTCCTTTGGCAGCAGCCTGAAAAGCCGAAGGAGCGTCTCGGGCTCTTCGAGCCGGTAAAGTTCCTCGAACACCTCCGCGATGTCCACCTCGTTCATGTCCTTGACGAGGGACTTCACGGCGGAGTATTGCTTCTCCCGAAGCAGGGAGAGCACCTGTTCCTGAATATAAATCATTGCGTACCTCCTTTTAGGACGGCACGCAACGAGGCGGCCGTCCCGGTTTATGTGGTTTTTATACTCGGTTCCGGCCCTGCGTCCATAACGCAATTAAACTCCTTTACCTTTAATATGCGCAACCCTGCGCAATGTCATTTTACGCCCGAAAAATGTTGATTTCAAGCCCCAAAATGAATCAATATACGCCCGCTTGCGCGGGCGTCTTTGATGTGGCCGCAATTGATTGTCAATTTTCCTTTGCCGCGAGCATGTCCTTGGTTTTCATCAGCCGCGTGAGGTTGCCGCGCTCGTTCTCGTCGAGCTTCATGGTGATGGCGTGTATCGCCTGGTCGAACTGGGGTATCATGACGTACTCAAGCGCGTTGACGCGCCGCCGGGTCTTTTCGATTTCGTCGGCGAGCAGGTTGCAGGTTTTTTCCACCTCGGCAAGCTCGATGAGCAGGGGCAGCAGCGCGCTGAAGGCGCGCACCGCCTCGTCGAGCTCGGCGCTGGTGGTGGCCATGCCGTAGGGAAGCTCAACTTCGCCCGCGTCTATTAGGGAAAGTCTGGGCACGCGCACGGAAAGCTCGTTGCGGCTTGAAACCTCAAGCTTCGCGGGACGCGAAGGATAGCTGAGCGCCTCCTCAACGGCCTCGTTGCTCATCGCGGCGCGCGCCAGCACGAAGCGCTGCATGGCCTCGGCAAGCCTTTGCTCCACCTGCTCGCGCAATTCGCGGTTGCGCCGGACGTACACGATGAAGCGGCGCACCATCTCATCGCGCTTGTCCTTCATCAGCTTGTGCCCGCGCACGGCGGTCTTTCTCTTCTTTTTCAGATTTGAAAGCTCCATGCGCGT
>JAEWMV010000183.1 GCA_023393045.1 Bacillota bacterium
CCCCCAATGTCTCGAACAGCTTGGCGATGCCGCCCGAGAGCGCGGTGACGGCGGCGACATATTGCGTGACGGAGCCTATGCCGAACGCCCCGCCCCATGCCTTGAGACATACGAACAGGTACACGACGCCCGCGAACGAACGCGATATTCCCGCGGAAGCCGCGCCAAGCAGGCCCATGGGTCCCCACTTCCATTTTGCCAGCAGCGAGCCCGCGCCGAAAATATCTTCCTTGAGCATTTTATTATGGCAAAGGATATCCTGCCGATAGGTGCGGATATCGAGCGCCCTGTCCCGCTCGTTCACCGCCATAAAGCCATAGAAGCCGAACACGCGGTTGCCATAGGTCGCCTGCTCGGCATAGCGCGCCCAATACCCCTCCGCTTTGTTGGAAAGCGCCGGCGCGCCCAAGGCGCTCGCGAGCAAAAGTACAGCGACGAGGGCAACTGCGAGCGGATGGTTCAAAACGGCCAGTTCCCCGCCCGGCGGCACGGGGAGCGTGAAGAGCGTGACGGAAAGCGCAAGCGCGCCCACGATTTTTCCCGCCGCGCCGATGAAGCCCTCGTATTGATCAAACGTGCGCTCTATGCCCCAGTCCGACCAGTTGCGGTTCTGCATGATTTGGGAATGCAAATCGAGCGTGCGCGGGTCGTCCGCGCTGCAAAAATCCATGGAAAGGAATTTATCCGCGCTCAGTTGCTGGCTGATGTATTCCACCGCGGCGTACGAGGCCCTTCTCCACCGGTTGAGCGCCGCGCCCAGCAGCGCGAGCAGCGCCGTGCTGAGGATGACCGCAAGCGCGAGGCGCATGAGCATGCCCGCGTCGCGCCCGCCCGCAAGTTCGCCCACGAAGCGCGCGGAAAAATAAATCGGCGCGTAAGGCGCAAGGGCCTTGACAAGGGGAGAGAGCGTGTTGGCGGCAAACGCGCCGGGGGCGGTTCTGATCAGCAGGGCGAGCGCGCGCCTGTTGAGCCTGAGCGCCTCGCGCAGGGTGATCTTCGCTTCTTTATTTTCCATTGACGCGCACCTCCCCCTCGCCGTAATAGCGGCTCTGGATGTTAAAAAGCTCGGCGTAACGCCCGCCCTTTTCAAGCAGCGCCTCGTGCGTGCCCTCCTCGGCGATAACGCCGTCCTCCAGGAGTATGATGCGCTCGCAAAAGCGCGTGGAAGCAAGCCTGTGCGAGATGAACAGGGCGCTTTTCCCCCGCGTGAGTTCATGGTACTTCTGATAGACGTCGTTTTCCGCGATGGGGTCGAGCGCGGCGGTGGGTTCGTCGAGCACGAGTATGGGGCTGTCCTTATAGAGGGCGCGCGCGAGCATGAGCTTTTGCGTTTCGCCGCCGGAGAGTTCCGCCGCGTCGTAGAACACGCTCTTATCGAGCCTGGTATCATAGCCTTGGGGAAGCGATGCGATCTTTTCCGAAAGCCCCGCTTTTTCGGCGCAGGAGGCGACCCTGCCCATGTCTATACCCTTGTCTGTCTGCGCAATGTTTTCGGCGACGCTCGCGGCGAGGAGAGAAAACTTCTGGAACACGGCGGAAAAGTGCCTGTAATAATCGCGCCTGTTGTATTGGCGGATATCCTGCCCGTCCAGCGTGACGGCGCCCTCGCTCGGGTCATAAAAGCCGCACAGCAGCTTGATGAGCGTGGTTTTGCCCGCGCCGTTGAGGCCCACGACCGCAAGCTTTTCTCCCGGCGCGATGCGAAGGTTGATGTTTTTGAGCGCGTACTTTTGTGCATTGGGATAACGGAAGGAAACATTTTCGAGCGCAAGGGCATAGCCCTTGTCGCAATCGGGCGCGATGGCAACGCCGTCCTCAAAGCGAAAGGGTTCTTCATTGTCGATGAATTCGCGCAGCTTCGAGAGGTCGAGGCTCTGCCTGTGCAGCTCGGAAAATTGCTCGAGTATGCCCGTGACCCATGCCGTAAAGCCGCCTATCGCGGCGAAATATAAGAGGAACTGCGACGCGCTCATGCCTGTTCTGAGTGCGAGCGCAATGAGATACGCATAGGCGACGCCGTTGCGAAGGAGCGCGAGTGCAACGTCGATGATATCCGCCCAGAGGTAAACCCGCTCCATCTTCGCGCAGAAGGCCCGATAAAGGCGCAGGGTCTTTTCGAAGATATCCTCCAGCCAGCCGCGCATGTTGAAGATGCGGATGTCCTTGGCGAGCCTGAGGTCCATCGCCCGGGCGCCGATATAGCCCATTTTGCGCGTGAGCTCGGCTTCCTCCTCGCGGTGGCGGTAGCGCCAGCCGTTGATGCGCCTTGCCGCGAAGTAGCCGCCCGCGGCGCTCGCCAGGGTGACAAGTACGATAAGAGGATTCAGCGTCGCGAGCAGCGCGAGGTAGACGACGAAGCCGATGAGGCTTTTCGTCAGCTCCACAAGCGTTTTCCAGACCGCCTCCGTCGCCCGGTGATTGTCCCTGGCGGTGCTAAACGCCGTCTCCGTCCGCTTTAAAAAGGCCTCGTCCTGCGTGTTGGGATAGGCGGTCGTGGCAAATTTATCGTGGATGTCGCATATGAGGCGGGTGCGCAGCGTGATGCGCCCGCAAAGCGCGTTTGCGTCCACATAGCTTTGCGCCGCGCCCGCGAGAATGAGTCCCGCCGCGAAAAGGCCGATGGTTTTGAGCAATTCGGAAAGCTCCGCCGCGTTTTCTATAGCTTTCAATATGCCGGGCGTAACGTAGAGCTCGATAAGGTTCATCGCAAGACCCAGCACGACCTGAAGCGACGCAATCAGGAGCACCACGCGGCAGATCCGCCACGCATGGCGGATCATGAAGAGCGTGTTGCTCCACATGCCGTATTTCGGCTTTGCTTTATCGTTCAAGAAAACTCACCCCTTTGTATACCCATCATACAGCGACAAAAAAGAGCGCGCGCAATCGGGGATGAATCGCGCGAAGCGGGGGACGAATCGTCATTGCGGCAGCAGTATCTCCGTGGTGAAGGCGCCCTCCTCGCTGCTGCGCCTGAGGTAGCCGCAGTAGCGCCCGACAATTGCATCCACGCGGGCGAGGCCAAAGCCGTGCCCTTCCCCCTTCGACGTGCGGAAGCGCCCGTTCTCTTTATTGAGTTTGCCCTCCGCCGTCATGTTGGTGAAAGACATGTACAGCTGCGCGCCCTTCATATCCATATAGACGCGGATGACACGCTTTTCCTCCGGCAGCTTCATCACGGCCTCGATTGCATTGTCAAAAAGGTTGCCGATGATGATGCACAGATCGAGCTCCGCGGTAGTGAGTGCAACGGGCACGCGCGCGTCCACCCTGAGCGTGATTCCCTTTGATTTGGCGAGGGAGATTTTACTGTTCAAAATTGCGTCCGTCATCCTGTTGCCCGTTTTAACGGTGGTATCCACCGTGGAAAGGTCGGTGTCGAGCCGGTCGAGATAAGCCTTGATCGCCGCGAGATCGCCCGAGGCCGCGTAGCTTTTCATCGTCTGGATGTGGTTGCGGTAATCGTGCCGCCAGCCGCGCATCTGGCGGTACATATTGTCCACCTCCGCAAAATGCGTATGGATCAGCTCACTCTGATAGGCGGCGATGCGCCTGTCGATCAGCTTGGCAAAAAAGGACATGCGAATCCTCCTTACAGATACCGGATAAGCGCCCGGTTTAAGGCCTCATATGCGCCGCGCGGCAGGGGCAGCGCCGTGCCGTCCTTCATATACGCGTCCGTGCGGGAGACCCTGCGCACATCATTCAAATTCAGGATATAAGAGCGGCCGGTGCGGAAAAAGCGTTCGTCAAGCTCCCTTTGCGCCTCGCCGAGCGTCATTTTGGCCGTATATTCCTCTTTGGCGTGGACGGTGACATAGTTGCCGCGCACCTCGAGATAGGCGATTTCGTGCAGCGGCACGCGCACCGCGCCATCCGCACAGTTCAAATGCAGCGCGCGCTCGTTGCGCAAAAGCTTCGCCGCCGCCCTGTCGAGCACCTCGCAAAGCTTTTGATGTGCGACAGGCTTCATGAGGTAATGGAGCGCCTCCACCTCGTACCCGTCGGCAATGTAATCCGCATAGCCCGTCACGAATATGATCTGTATCTCTCTGTTATCCGCGCGGACCCGCTTCGCGAGCTCCACGCCGTTGAGCCGCCCCATCTCGATGTCGAGCAGCAGCATGTCAAAGCCCCGCTCCTCTTCGTAGCGGAACAAAAACGCCTCCGCCGAAGGGAAGGTTTCCACGGCGGCGCAATGCCCCGCTTCCCCCGCCCAATCCAGCACGCCGCGCTTTATATCAGGAAGTATGGCCGCGTCGTCGTCGCAAACGGCAATCCTGTAGTTCATCCGTATACTCCGATGTTTGTTGTCCTTATCTTAACATATCAGCCGCAAAAAAACACCATGTTCCCTGCTCCTATCACCGCGCACCGGTTGACGCCTGTGCGAAACGGATTTACAATAATGGCAAAACGCGCGCCGGCAAAACAGTCAATTATGAACTTTTATGCTTTTCTAAAAACAGGCGTCATATTTCACGGGGCCGGGGTGTCAGATATATAGACAGTAAGACACAATTTATTTGGAGGTGATACCATTGGGGTGCTAATGCGTTTGCTGCGTCTGTGAATGTTCTAACTCAATTATAAAAATGGATGGAGGCATCAGCAAATGAGAACTTTCCGAAAGTTTTTGGTACTAATGTTGGTATGCG
>JAEWMV010000200.1 GCA_023393045.1 Bacillota bacterium
GCAAAGCCCATCTCGTGCGTGACGATCACGGTGGTCATGCCCTCCGCCACAAGGCCGCGTATAACCGCGAGCACCTCGCCCACCATTTCGGGGTCAAGCGCGCTCGTGGGTTCGTCAAAGAGCATCACGTCCGGCTCCATCGCGAGCGCCCGCACGATGGCGAGGCGCTGCTTCTGTCCGCCGGAGAGGCGGGAGGAGTGCTCCGCGTACTTGTCAAAGAGGCCCACGCGCGCGAGGAGCGCTTTTGCCATCTCATCTGCCTCGGCCTGCGTCTTTTTCTTCGTCAGAACGGGCGCAAGGGCGATGTTCTTCGCCACCGTCAGGTGCGGGAACACGTTGAACTGCTGGAACACCATGCCCATCCTCTGCCTGTGTCGCGCGGCGTCCACGCCCTTTTGCGTGACGTCCTCGCCCTCGAAGAGGATTTGGCCGGAATCGGGTTTTTCCAGCAGGTTGAGGCAGCGAAGGAAGGTGCTCTTCCCGCCGCCGGAGGGGCCGATGACGGAGACGACCTCGCCCTTTTCAATGCGCTCGCTCACGCCGTTTAAAACGCCGAGCTTGCCGAAGCTCTTGTAGAGATCGATGGTTTCAATCACTTGCCTTCATCCTCCTTTCAAAGCGCAGCACCAGTTTGCTCAGGGTAAAGGTGAGCATGAAGTAGATGAAGCCCACGATCAGGAGCGGCTCTATCACGAGGTAGGTCGCGCCCTGCACCGTGCGAAAGGCGCTCATCAGATCGCCCACGAAAAAGGTGGAGGCGAGCGACGTTTCCTTGATGATGGTCACGAACTCGTTGCCAAGCGCGGGCAGTATATTCTTCACCGCCTGGGGCATGACGACGTGGAGCATCGTCTGGCGGCGCGTGAGGCCCAGGCTCAGCCCTGCCTCGCGCTGCCCGCGGTCCACCGCCTGGATGCCGCTTCGTATCACCTCCGACACATAGGCGGAGCTGTTGACCACGAGCGCCACCGCGACGCACGCGAATTTAGACGGGGCGATCGCGGAAAACCACTTGGGCAGTATCAGGTAAAAGAAGAACAGCTGGAGCAGCGCCGGCGTGCCGCGGATCACCTCGATGTAGCCTGTGACGAGCCAGTTGAGGGGCCGGAATTTCGACATGCGCGCGAGCGCCACAAGGGAGCCCAGCGCCACGCCGGCCGCCACGGCGATAAGGGAGAGCAGAAGCGTATAGCACAGCCCCTGCATGAACACGCCGCCGTATTTGGCGGCGAGCTTTACAATCAAATCCATCGCATGGCCCCGCTGTCCTAAAAATTTATGCCGCTTGTCAGTCGAGCTCGATGCCCATGCTCGCGGCAAGCGCCTTGGCGTCCTCATACCAGCCGCCGTAGACGCCCGCGTCATAGGCCTTGGCAAGTATCTCGTTAATCTTGGCGGTCAATTCGTCCTCACCCTTGGGGATGAGTATCAGGTTGCCTTCGTCCTCCACGGTGAACTGGAATTCTGAAAGCATGAGCTCGGGATAATTTGCGATGTACGCCTCCCCGTTGCCCTTGGCGACGCACACCGCGTCCACATAGCCGTTGACGAGCTCCATCACCGCGGTGTTGAGGTCCACGATGGGGTTGGCGGTGGCATCGGGCAGCTGCTCGGTGAGAAGGCTCATCTGCAGCGAGGCGTTCTGGGCGGAAACGGTCTTGCCCGCAAAATCCTCCTTGGCCTTGAGCGCGTCGGCGTTCTCGGCGAGGATGAGGATGCACTGCTCGGACTCATTGTCCCCCGCGTAATAGAAATCGGAAAGGTTGTAGTTCTCCGCGCGATCCGGCATCCACGAGAAGCCGGAGATGGAAACATCCACCGTTTTCGAGCTCACGGCCGCCTGACAGGAGTCGAAGTCGAGGGCGGTGATTTCAAGCTCCACGCCCAGCTCGGCTGCGATGTATTTGGCCAGCTCCACGTCAAAGCCGACGTATTGCTCCTGCCCGGACTTCGATGCGTCCACGAATTCCATGGGGGCGAAATCGGGACTCATCGCAACCACGAGTTTGCCGGTTTTCATCACCTTGTCAAGCCCGTTTTCATAGTTTGCGGCCGGCTTTGCGCAGCCCGCCACAACAAAGGAAAGGGCGAGTACGAGCGCCAAGACCATGCACAGCTTTTTCATAATTATGTATCCTCCGAAACTTTTGATGTTGACTAGGATACGCTCTTTCATGAAAGCTGTCAAGCATATATTCGTATTTTTATACAATTATTATGGAATATTAGCTTATAAAAAATGCATAAATGGTATATTTTGCGGGGCGCGGCTTGGATTTCGGGCATAGCAAAGCGCCGCCGGAAGGCGGCGCGCAGAAGAGCTGTGCGTATGATTATGCGATTGCTTCGATCTCCTCCTCCACGCCGGGGAAGCGCGCGGTCTCCACGCGGGCGACAAAGGCGCTCATATCGTCGTTATAGCCGCGCTCGAGCGCGCACTCGATGAGCGCGTCCGCCGCGTCCTTGGGCGTGTTCGCGCCGCCCACGCGCTCCACGATGGAGGCCACAAGCTCCATGCCAAGCGCGTCCATGAGGCCGTCCGTCATCATCACGAGCGCGTCCCCGCGCTTCAGCTGGGCGCAGGCCGCGCCCGCGCGCGCCTCAGGGAGGATGCCCGCAGGGAGGGCGGGGCTCTCGATGAGGCGCACGCGTCCTTCGCGGAGGATGTAGGAGGGGGGCGCGCCGAATTTGAGCATGCGAAGCTCGCCCGTCATCAGGTCGATGAGCGCCGCGTCGAGCGTGGCGTAGGTTTCCTCGCCGGAGAGGAGCATCAAGTCGTTTACGCCCTGCTGCGCCGCCTCCTCGTCGTAGCCCACGCAGAGCATGTCCGCCAGCAGCGCCGCCGCCGTGGAGCTCTCACGGTGCGCGGCTTCGCCGGTGCCCATGCCGTCGCTGAGGATGAATATCGCCGTATCCCCTTTGCGGCGCATCGCAAGCGCGTCCCCCGTAAGGGGGCTGCCCTGCATGGGGATGCCCGCCGTGCCCGTAACGAGCCGGATTCGGCACCGCATCAATGCCTCGTTTCCTTCGGCAAGCTTATCCATTGCTTTCCCCATGCCGTAGAGATGGCTGCGCGCAAGCGTGTCCCCGCCGGAATTGCCTCCTATATAGTGGGCGATGCCCTTTGCGACGCCGGCGGCGTCCTTGAGGTTGCGGCGGGTCTTGTTGAGCGCACCCGCGGCGCCCGCGCGTTCCCTGCAAACGGCAAAGGCCGAAAGCAGCATGGCGACGAGGCCGGTCGCGGCGGCGAGGGGGGAGGAGAGCAGCAGCGCCCCAAAGAGGAGCGCGAGCAGTACGATGAGGGTCAGAGCATCCGTACGGGAAAGGCGGCGCCCGTTCATGTACCCCGTGAGCGCGCGCACGCCGCGCGCGACGACGGCGACCGCTGCCGGAGACAGGAGCAGGCACCCCGCGCCCATGAAGAACTCAGTCCCCCACGCGGGATATATAAAGGGCAGCAAAACCGATTGCGCCGCGGCCATGACCAGGAGCGCGCGAAGAAGCGCCGCGCTCCTTCCCCGCGGTGCACGCCAGAGCGAAAGCAGCAGCTCGACGCCCCCGAAGAGCGCGCACGCCGAAAAGGATGCGAAGCTTTTCGACGCGAGCGTGCCCAGGAGCGCGCCCACGAGCACGAAGCAGGCGTCGTCCAGACACAGCCACGCCGCGGCGACGGCAGGCAGCGCCAGGGGCGAAAACCCGAACATGCCCGCGGCGCCGCAGATGAAACCCGCTCCGACGCGCATGGCTTTCATGGGAACCGCGCGAAGCGCGCGCGGGGAGAACGCCGATTTGTCGCTTATAGCTGCAAGGATCTGCACGGCAAACTGTCCCTTCTGAATATGTGGATTCATTATAGCTTGTCCCAATCGAATTGATTGTCGAAGCGCCGGGAAGCAGCCTGTCGAATCGGCATGAATGCGGGTAATTGGCATTGGAAATGCCAATTACAACTAATAACTAATGGTGAATGGTGAATAACTGAGGAAACGCCCGCTACGGCAGGGAATTCTCGTGTTCCGGGTTGTAGGGGCGGATTCTATATCCGCCCGAATTTATAAACGCGGGGCGTTATGCATCTCGGGCCGATATTGAGTCGGCCCCTACATAGACCCGATCAAAAAACAGCCTCCGCCATTAAAGCGGAGACCGTTTCTTAAAAATATAGTTATTCACCATTCACCATTAGTTATTAGCTGCAATTGACAATGTCAATTATCAATTGCCTTCGTCCACGCTTCGCCCGCCGCGTCGCTTGGCATGCGCCAGTCCCCGCGCGGGGAGAGGGTGACGGAGCCCACCTTGGGGCCGTCAGGCAGGCAGGAGCGCTTGAATTGCTGGGCAAAGAAGCGCTTGATGAACACGCCGAGCCATTTTGTGATCGCCGCCTCATCATATTGCCCCGCAAAGGCGTAGAGCGCCATGCGGAGCACCTTGTCCGGGGAGGCGCCCCAGCGGATCATATGGTAGAGGAAAAAGTCGTGCAGCGCGTAGGGCCCCACGATGCTTTCGGTCTGCTGCGCGATCTCATCGCCGCGCGCGGGCAGCAGCTCCGGGCTCACGGGCGTGTCAAGGATATCGAGCAGCACGGCGCGCAGCTCCTGCGTTTCGGCGGCGTCGGCAAGGTATTGCACGATGTGGCGCACGAGGGTCTTTGGCACGCCCGCGTTCACGCCGTACATGGACATGTGGTCGCCGTTGTAGGTCGCCCAGCCGAGCGCGAGCTCGGAAAGGTCGCCCGTGCCGATGACCATGCCGCCCGTTTTGTTGGCGAGATCCATCAAAACCTGCGTGCGCTCGCGCGCCTGCGCGTTTTCATAGGTCACGTCGCATGTGTTCTCATCCTGATCGATGTCCGCAAAGTGCTGCCTTACGGCCTTGGTGATGTCCACTTCGGTGAAGGACGCGCCGAGGCATTTGCAGAGCTTTTCCGCGTTGGCGCGGGTGCGGCCCGTGGTGCCAAAGCAAGGCATGGTCACTGCGAGCACGTCCGCGGGGGAGCGGCCGCAAGGCTTCATCGCGCGGCAGGCAACGAGCAGCGCAAGCGTGGAGTCGAGCCCGCCGGATACGCCCACCACCGCCGTTTTGCTCCCCGTGTGCGCGATGCGCTTTCTAAGACCGTTGGCCTGTATCTTCAATATTTCCTCGCAGCGCTCGTTTCGCGCCTTCGGGTCATGCGGGATGAAGGGCGTGGGGGAAATTTCCCGCGTGAGCTTCGTCACGCGCGGCACCATCTTGAACTCCTGCACGCAAAAGGACGCGCGCGCGTCGCTTGGCGTCAGGGAAAAGGTGGTGAGCTTTCGCCGCTCGTACAAAAGGCGCAGGCAGTCCACCTCGGTGGCGGTGAGGGGCTCATCCTGCGCAAACGGCGCGGATTGTGCGAGCAGCGCTCCGTTTTCCGCGATGAGGCTGTGGCCGCCGAACACCATGTCCGTGGTGCTCTCGCCATAACCCGCGTCCGCATAGAGGTAGGCGCAGCAGAGCCTGCCGCTCTGGCTTTCCACAAGCAGCCTGCGGTATGCCTCCTTGCCTATGGTTTCGTCGCTCGCCGATAGGTTGAGGATGACCGTCGCGCCCGCGGCGGCGAGCGTTGAGGAAGGCGGGCTGGGCACCCAGAGATCCTCACAAATTTCAACGCCCACGCACAAAAAGGGAAAGTCCTTGCAGCGGAAGAGCTGGCGCGTACCGAAGGGCACGCGCAGCGCGCCGATGGGGATTTCCCCCTGCCCCGCCGGGGCGGGCGTGAACTGGCGCAATTCGTAGAATTCACCGTAATTGGGCAGATGGGTTTTAGGCACCACGCCGAGGATATCGCCCTTATGGCAGACCACGGCGCAGTTGTAGAGCTTGCCCTCGAAGCGCAGCGGCGCGCCGAAGGCAACGAGGATGTCGAGCTTTTCCGTGGCTTGTGCAAGCGCGAGGGTCGCCTCCTCGGCGGCATTGAGCAGCGCGTCGTGCAAAAACAGGTCGCCGCAGGTATAGCCCGTCACGCACAGCTCGGGCAAAACGAGCACGAGCACGCCCTCCGCATAGGCGCGGTTGACGAGCGTGCGGATGCGCTGCACGTTATAGCCGCAGTCCCCCACGCGGATCGCGGGCGTTCCCGTCGCCACCTTTACAAAACCATGCCGCATGAAAGCCTCCGTTATCGCTCCGGCCCCGCGCCCTGCGAGAGGGCGGGAACCGGAAATACTCTCTGTTTCGTTACGGGTATTGTACTTCCCCGTGCGCGCCAGCGTCAACAGGATGCAACCAAACGGGCGGTATATTTAGGAAAATCATGGCGGCGCGCGGCAAAAAGTACTATAATATAGTTTAGAATATGATACGGGGGAGGTGCCATCCGTGGCCAACACGATGCTTGCCATGGGCTACGCGACGCCCATAAGGCTGTGCGCGGCGTCCCCGGGGATCGCACTTGGCGACCCCGCCGCGAACGCGGAGGCCGTGATTCGCATGATAAGAAAGGCGGAGGAGATCGGCGGGGACTATCTCGCCCTGCCGGAGCTTTGCCTGACGGGGGCGACGCTGGGCTCCCTTTTGAACCATGACGTGATACTCGACGCCGCCAAGGCCGCCCTCAGGCGCATATGCGAGGCGACGCGCTCCTGCGGCGTCATCTGCGCGGTGGGCCTGCCCTACATGATATGCGGCATGCCAAAGAGCTGCATTGCGCTCATCCGTGGCGCGCGCGTGATCGCCATACTCCCCTCCGGCAGCGTGGAAAACCCTTTCGGCTTCATCCCGGCGCTGGACAGGACCGCGCCCGCACGCCAGCCGCTCACGCCCGTATCAAAGCTCGCCGCGGGCTTTGGCAACGAGCTTTTCCGCGAAAACTGCGAGCCGCGCGAGGGGTATGTGATGCTTTTATCCAGCGCGCTTAACGCCACCGCCAAAAGCTATCATCTCACGAAGGACGCCCTTTGCGCCTTCACGGCACGCACGGGCATGGCCGTCGCCTACGCTTCCCCCGGCGCGGGGGAGAGCACCACCTCCTTCGTGTTCGACGGGCTTTGTGCCATCGCCGCGCAGGGAGAAATACTCGCCGTGTCCGACCCGCTTGAGGAGGAGCCTTTCGTCTACGCGGACGTGCAGACGGACAGGCTGACCTCCTTCGAGCCGTATTCCGGCGCGGCGGACGAGGGCATGTACGTTTCGGATCATCCCGCCATAGCACGGGAGCAATTGCGGCGCATACTCGATTTGCAGGCGGCCGCGCTCATAAAGCGCGTTTCCCACATAGGCGGCAGGGGCTTTGTTGTAGGCGTGTCCGGCGGGCTTGACAGCGCGCTGGCCCTGCTCGCCTGCTGCCTTGTCGCGGATAAGCTTGGGAGGCCGAGGACGGACGTGCTCGGCGTATCCCTGCCGGGCTTTGGCACCACGAGCCGCACGCACGGCAATGCCGAGGCGCTCGTGAAGGCGCTGGGCTGCTCTTTTCGCGAGATCAGCGTGGTGCCCGCGTGCAAGCGGCATTTTGCCGACCTCGGGCGGGACGAGTGCGTACACGACGCCGTGTTTGAAAACGCGCAGGCGCGGGAGCGGACGAAGTTGCTGCTCGCCATCGCCAACGGCGAAAACCTGCTGGACGTGGGCACGGGCGACCTTTCCGAGGCCGCGCTCGGCTGGACGACGTTTGGCGGCGACCACCTCGCGCAGTACGGCGTGAACGCCTCCATCCCCAAAACCGTCGTCCACCGCGTGGTAAAAGAAGCGATTTCCCGCTTCCCCGAGGCCGCGCCGATACTGGAGGACATACTCGACACCCCCGTAAGCCCGGAGCTTCTGCCCCCCGTGGACGGCGTTATCTCGCAAAAGACGGAGGAGCTTGTGGGCGCCTACGCGCTGCACGACTTTTTCCTTTGCCGCTTCATGCAGGGCGCGCGCCCCAAGGAGATGTTCGAGGAGGCCTGCGTCAAGCTCGATTATCCGCGCGAGGAAACGCACCGCGTGCTGGGTATCTTTTTAAAACGCTTCTTCGCCTCGCAGTACAAGCGCAACTGCGCGCCGGAAGCGCCGCTCATCTGCCTTTCCATCGGCCCCGCCGCATTGGAAATGCCGTCTGACATCGACGGCAGGGCGTTTATGAGGGAGTATGAAACGCTTAAGTAATTGACAATTGAAAATTGACAATCAAATGGATAAGTGGCGGCCTTCGCGTTAACTGCGGGGATTGCGTTTGTTCTGTTTCCGCGGGCAGATATGGAATCCGCCCCTAAATAATTATCGGTAAAACTAAAAATATTTGGTGTTTGAGCCCATTATCAATTGTCAAGCGCCCCGCATTGCGTTACAATCGCATTGGAATGACGAAGGGCGGTGCATTTTTATGAAAACGCTGATTCAAAACGGAATCGTCGTCAACCATGACGGCGAGAGGAAGGCGGACGTGCTGATTGCGGACGGCCGCATCGCGCGCGTCGCCCCCGATATGAGCGCACAGGACGCAAAGGTCGTCGACGCGGCGGGCTGCTATGTGCTGCCCGGCTTCATCGACACGCACACGCATTTCGACCTCGACCTGGGCGATACGAAAACGGCGGACGATTTTATCACCGGCTCGAAAGCCGCCGTGCTTGGCGGCACCACGGCTGTGCTCGATTTTGCCACGCAGGAGGTCGGCGGCACGCTTGAGGCCGCGCTTGCGGCTTGGCATGAGAAGGCAAAGGGAAGCTCCTGCAACTACGGCTTCCACATGGCCATCGCCCAATGGAGCGAGGCGACGAGGGCCGAGCTGCCCCTCATGACGCGCGAGGGCGTCACCTCCTATAAAATGTACATGGTTTATGATAAATTGCGCGTGGACGACGGCAGCATTTACGCCGCTCTGAAGGCCATCGCGCGCGAAAACGCGCTGCTTGGCGCGCATTGCGAAAACTGGGACGTGCTCCTTCGCATGATCGGCGAAGTGAAGGCTTCCGGCATCACGGGGCCGGAGGGGCATCCCCTCTCGCGCCCCGCGCCCGTGGAGGCGGAGGCGGTATCCCGCTTCATGCGCATCGCCCAGCTTGCGGGCGCGCCTGTGTACGTGGTGCATCTCTCCACGAAAGACGGGCTTGAGGAGGCCCTTCGCGCGCGCGCAAGGGGGCAGGAGGTCTATCTTGAAACCTGCCCGCAATACCTGCTTTTGACGGACGAGCGCTACGCGGACCCCGACGGGGCAAAGTATGTCATGTCCCCGCCGCTTCGCAAAGCCTCCGACTGCGAGGCGATATGGAACGCGCTTGCAAAGGGTAAAGTGGACTTCATCGGTACGGACCACTGCTCGTTTACCATGGCGCAGAAGGCGCGCGGCAGGGACGATTTTTCCATGACCCCCAACGGCAGCGCGGGCGTGCAGCACAGGGGGCAACTCGTCTATACCTACGGCGTGCGCACGGGGCGCATATCGCTTGCCCGCATGGTGGAACTGCTCTCCTACATGCCCTCTCGCCTGTTTGGCATGGAGGACAGGGGCGTGATTGAAGAAGGCTTCGCGGCGGACGCGGTCGTGTGGGAGCCGGAGGCGGCCATGCGCATCACGGACGCGAATACGGCGCATAATTGCGATAACTCCCCTTACGCGGGCTTTGCGGTACAGGGGCGCGCGCGGGACGTGTTCGTAAACGGCGCGCACGTCGTGGAGAACGGCGCGCTCGTCAGGGCGAGCGAGGGGAAATTCATCCGCAGGAAGGGCGTCATACACACCAGATGAAGGTCGTATGCATATTGATGGCCGCGGGCGCGGCAAAGCGCTTCGGCTCCAACAAGCTCATCGCGCTCTACAAAGGCGTGCCGCTCTACGCGCGCGCGATGGACGCGATACCGGTTGAACTTTTATCCTCCGTCCTCGTCGTGTCCGGCTGCGAGGATATTATGGCGGAGGCCGAGGAGCGGGGCTTCACCGTCCTTGAGAACGACAGGCCGGAGCTCGGCGCGGCCCGCACCATACGCATGGGGCTTGAAAAGGCCGGGGAGCTCGGCGCGGACGCCGCCATGTTCATGGTGGCGGATCAACCCAAGCTCACGCGAAAGAGCGTTGAGGCTCTTGTTGAGGACTATCTCGCGCACCCGGAGAACATCGTGCTCATGGCGCACGGCGAGCGGCGCGGCAATCCCGCCATCTTCCCCAAAGCATTTTTCGATGAGCTTTGCGCCTTGGAGGGCGATACCGGCGGCAGCGTCGTCATCCGCGCACACGAGGATAAAATCCGCCTGCACCAGATTGCCGATCCGGGGGAGCTTGCGGACGTGGACGGCGAGGACGACTACAGGAAATTGGCAACGGATAATTGACAATCGCCCGGGCCGAAACCGTATCCGTTTTAAGAACAGCCGCCGACGCCTGTTGGAGTCGTCCACGGTGGTTCATTCGATGCGTCGGGGACAGTTCTGTTCGTTTGAAGGCTCGCAGGCATCCAACCTTCATGGTTTATGCCCTCGGTTTACCCATTCGCAAACAAGCAGAACCGTCCCCGGCAGGGGTAAGGCGGCAACAGCGGGGGACGGTTGCTGCTTGTTCGGCGGTATACCGCCGGAGAGTATGCTCGCGTTTGTTCCGAACAAACAGAACTGTCCCCAACGCTCCTGAAAACCGTCCCCGATAAGCCTCGCCGCAGCGGCAGCTATTCACTATTCACTGTTCACTATTAGCTGCAATTGACACAGTCAATTAGCCCGAATCCCGGGCGGATATAGAATCCGCCCCTACATGGAGGTTATCTATGTTGGAGGCAATCCATGGCACCATCATCCACGCTCCGCGCATGGGGGAGATCGAAATCGTCGAGGACGGTTACCTTCTCCTGCGCGACGGCGCGATAGAGGGCGTTTATAAGGTTCTGCCGGAGGGCTGTGTCCCGGATAAGGAACACGATTTTTCCGGCAGGCTCATCATCCCTTCGTTTACCGACCTGCACCTGCACGCGCCGCAGTACGCCATGCTTGGCATGGGCATGGATCTGCCGCTTATCGAATGGCTCAACGCCTACACGTTCAAGACAGAGGCGATGTTTGCCGACCCCGTTTTTGCGAGGAAGGTTTATGCCGCCCTCGCGGACGCGTTGATTCGCCACGGCACCACGCGCGTTTGCATCTATGCGAGCATACACCGGCCTACGGCGCACATCCTCATGGAGGAGCTCGAGCGCGCGGGCGTGACGGGGTATGCGGGCAAGGTCAATATGGACAGGAACACCACGCCGGAGCTTACGGAAACGACCGAGGGCGCGCTTGAAGAAACGCGCCGCTTTATCGAGGAGTGCGCGGGGCGCTATCTCCACCTTCGCCCCATGATCACGCCGCGCTTCACGCCTTCCTGCTCAAACGCGCTTATGGAGGGTTTGGGCAAGCTCGCAGACGAGTATAACGTTCCCATACAATCCCACCTTTCAGAAAACGACGTGGAGATCGCGTGGGTCAAATCCCTCTGCCCGGATTGCGAAAGCTATTGGCAAAGCTACGAGCGCCGCGGCCTGTGGCGGGACAAAACCATCATGGCGCACTGCGTCCACAGCGATGATGCTGAGCGTGCGGCCATAAAAAAAGCGGGCGTGTGGGTCGCACACTGCCCGGATTCCAATACTAATATCTATTCCGGCGTCGCGCCGGTGCGCTTGATGTTAAACGAGGGGATAAACGTCGCGCTCGGCTCCGACATCGCGGGCGGGGCCAAGCTTTCCATATTCCACGTGATGGCGGAGGCCATACGCGCGTCGAAGCTGCGCTATTACTATGCCGGCAAGCGGGAGGAGGAAAAGTTCCTCACCGTGGCCGAGGCGTTCTATCTCGCCACCTCCGCGGGCGCGCGCTATTTCGGCGCGGGGCCGGGCTTTCATAAGGGGGATATGCTCCACGCAATCGTCCTCTCGGACGAAACGCTACCCCCCTCGAGGCCGCTCACGAGCGCGGAGCGGCTCGAGCGGCTGGTTTACGCCGACGACGCGCACGCGGTGAAGGCCGTGTGGAGCGAGGGGGTCAGGCGGCTTTAAGCGTCGTAAATGCCCAGTATCGCGATGCCCGCGATGATGCCCGCGATGCATACATAATGCTTCCAGCCGAGCTTTTCCTTGAGGAAGACGCGGCTCCATATGACGGAGAGCGCGCAGTAGCACGAGATCACGGGGGCGGCGAGCATGGCGTTGTCGCCCAGCGCGAAGATGTAGGCGAACTGGCCCGCGGTTTCAAACACCGCGCCGACGTACTTGGGCGCTTCCGCCTTGGGCAGGAAGCGTTCTTTCTTTATAAACTTCACATAGATGAAGCTCACAACGCCGCAAAGGAGGAAGGTCAGCTCGTAGGCGACATTGGCGGCGTTCTCGTCGAGCGTTTCGAGCACGATGCCGTCCGCGAAGGTGCCCGCCGCGTCGAGCAGGCAGTACCCGATGGGGATGAGCAGCGCGATAAGGCTCTTTGAATACTTCCAGTTCGATTTTTCCTGCCGCGCGAGGCGGATGCCCTCATCCTCGCTCATCTGCAC